>CAMURM010000033.1 GCA_947097535.1 uncultured Selenomonas sp. | reverse complement strand
CGCAAACGCTCAGCCACCACCTCACCCTTATCACCCACAATGTGCGCGAATTCTCTCCTGCTCCATATCCTCGATGGGCACGAGCCCCATGACGAAGATGTCCGTGCCGCTCGTGCGGCGCCGGAAGGCGGGATCCATCTCGAAGATGTCGAGGAGCGCCTTCTTGTTCTCATCGCTGTAGTAGACCGTGCCCGTCGTCCAGCGCTCCTCTGCGTCCTTATAGGAAACGAGCTTCGCGACGCCCGTGTACGATTCCACGCCGTCCTTGTCCATCGAAGCGAAAAACGCCGTGCGAAGCTCCGAGCAGCTGTAGACGACCGCCTTGCCGATGCCGAAGCTGCCGCCCGCGTCATTTTCCTTCTGCACGGAGAAGCCCTGCTCCTTGATGAGCCCGCTCCAAAGCGAGCCCTTCTCGCCTGCGAGCGCCCCCTCGAGTCCGCGCGTGCGAAAATCGCTGATGCGAAGGACGGGCAGACGCTCCGCCTTGATGACGTCGAGGGCACGCTGAAAGACCTCGCGGCACTTCCTGTCGTCCTGATTGCTCAAGAAACACTGCTGCAAAATATTTTGAAAATCCTCGCGCCCCGGGAACCTCTCGCGCGGGATGTCGAACGATTGAAAGGAGACGATGACGGCGCCCTCAGCGTCGTCCCTGCGCGCGTCGAGGGAGTTCTGAATCGTCTCGCGCACGAGGTAATGCACCGTGCGTATGCCGAAGGAGACGCGCGCGAGGTCGTTGTAGCCGACGAGCTCGCCGCTGTCATTCAAAGGTGCACGCCAGCCGCCCTTCTTACGATCCATGAAAGGAAACAATTTTTCCACCCCATTCCTGTATGGTTTCAGGGAAGCACTGATAAAATGAAGTCCGTCAGATAGATGCGCTAAGATGGCGGTGCTGAATTTATCAGTGCTTCCCTAGTATAGCAAAGACCCCGCCAAGTGACAATGTGCAGGGACGCTCTCGGAAATTAACAAAAGCTAAATATTGAAAAAATTCCCCCTCGCCCTCTTGCATATTGCTTTCAATATGCTATAATAAAAGTGCGGCAGGTGGACTAAGCGTCATCCCGCCTTTAGTGCCGTACCTTACTAACCACCAGAAGGAATCATCGCGTATGGTTCCTCCTGGTGGCAATATAATCGAGTCTCAAGCATGAGGCTCAGGTGCAAGACACCAAGGAAAGAACAGGCAGTGAGCCATAGCTCCCTGCCTGTTTTCTTTTGCAATTTCTGGGATTCTCAATTTCTGGTATTTTGCTGCAATTTTGCGCCGCCGCGCGAGTTGTGCTATAATGAGGCTCGTGCAGACAATGCACGCATTTATCCATTTCATTATTTCCCCGTGCGGCTCGCTTCACGGCAGTGCGCACGAAATCGGAAAGGAGTCTTTTTCATGCCAACAGCAGCAAAGCCCGCCGCCAAAAAGACCGGCGCGGCGAAGAAAAGTCCGACGCGTCGGACATCGAATGTCGCCTACATCTTCTTCAACTGCGACGCCGAAAAATCCCGCGAGTCAATGAACATCTTCTACAATCACGAGATTTACCGCGACACACAGGCCTCGCGCAAGGCACTGTGGCAGAAGATCAAGGCGGAGCAGGACGCCGAGCGCATACAGATCGCCGAGGACGATCTGACGAGCGTGCGCGCGGCGATTCTCGACAGCGACCCCGCCGAAGCCAGCCGCTACATACGCTTCGGTGCGATCGAAACCGTCGCCTGCCATTAACTGTCGCGCAGCCGCAAGGCGAATCATGCACGCAGCAGCCCAAGGATGTCCTTAGAGGACGCCCTTGGGCTGCTGTTTTTCCGGGATGTCGAGCTCCTCGCGCTTCGTCTGCGTCGTCGGCACGCCCTCGGGCGTGAGGCTCGGCGCGTAGCGCCAGCTCTCCTTGATGCGCTTCGCGAGGCGCTCTTCGAGCAGGCGCCGCTCCTTTTCATCGGCGATCTCCGGCTCAAACTGCCATGCCTGGATGTCCGTCACGAGTCCCTCGCGCGAGATGTCCGCGAAGAACTGCACGCGTCCCTTGTACGACGTCTCCTTCTCCGCAAGGCCGCGCTTCGTCTCAGGCTGCAGCACGGCAGGCTTGTTCGGCTTTCGCATCTCGGGATAGTCGCGCTTTTGCGGCGGCTTCTTCGCGTCTGCCGTCGGCTTCTTCTCGCCTTCGGGCTGCGCCCTCGCCGCCTGCGGGGGCGGGGCGGGGGGCGAAGGCTCAGGCACGATTTCCTCCGCCGTTTCCGGCTCCTCCGTCACGATCTCCGGCACCTCTTCTGCCGGCTCTGCCGCGCGCTCAGACGAATCCTCGTGCTCCGCGTAGACGTCCAGCCAGGTGAGCTCTTCTGTCCCGTAGGGATCACCCTCGTCATCCGGCAGGAAGATTCCCGCGGCGCAGATCACGAAGATATGCAGGAGCACAGCAAGGAAGATGGCAGACCCCCAGCGTTGACGCACGACCATGACCATTCTCCTTTCCACGCATTTCATGCTTTCTATTATAGCACAGAAAACCTTGCGTTCGCTGAAAATACGAGTATTCATTGCAGGATTCTTCCCTTTTGTAACAAAATATAGTATCATGAGAATAGCTGGATAGCTTCCCTCCATGCTGCGGGAGAAACAGCCTAAATCTATTGATTTACGATGAAAGTCCACGAGGTCAAGCCCAAAGGGCGCAGACCGATTGGCAACTTTCATGTAAGGGCGGCGCACAATGTCCGCAAAACGGATGTTTGTGCGTGTAGTTCCTATAGAATGGTAATCGGATCACTGCATCCATCAAAGGACGACAGGTGAGCAAAATGATTCATATCCCTATAAAGAAACTAAAAGAAGGCATGGTGACGGCGCAGAGCATCTACAACCCGCTCGGCGCCAACTATCTGACAAAAGGTATGGAGCTGAGCCCGAAATATATCGAGCGTCTGCAAAAATACGGTCTCGACGGCGTAATCGTCACCTCGCTCGACCCCAAGCTCAAGCTTGCACCGCCCGAAGATATCGTGCAGGAAAGAACACGCATCTCCGCCATCCATAATGTAGCAACGGCTTTTCAAAACGTCGAGGATCACGGCACCTTCGACCCGAAGCCGCTGCAGGACATTTCCGAGACCATCCTGCTCGACATCATCGCGCAGCAGAAGAACCTCGTGCAGCTCACGGACATCCGCATGCACGACACATACACCTTTGCCCATTCGGTCAATGTGGCGATCCTCTCGGCGCTGCTCGGCTCCCTGGTGAATCTGACCCAGGAAGCACTCCTGAAGCTCACGCTCGGCGGTCTCCTGCACGACCTCGGCAAGATCACCGTGCCCAACGAGGTTCTCACGAAGGCAGGTCATCTCTCCGACGACGAATGGCTCGTGATGCAGGGACATCCCGAAGCGGGCAGACAGCGCATCAAGAAGATGCTGCCGGGCGAACCGCTGCTCGCGACCATCGCCCTGCAGCACCACGAGCGCATCGACGGCAGCGGCTACCCCAACCACCTGCAGGGCGAGCAGATCCACCGCTACGCACGCATCGTCGCCATCGCCGATGTCTACGACGCACTGACGAGCGTGCGGCCGTACAAGAGGGCGTATACGCCCTCCGTCGCCCATCGCATCATGGCGACGTGCTCACCGGGGCATTTCGACGTCGAGCTGCTGAAGCTCTTCTTCGATAACGTCGCCATCTACCCCGTCGGCACGATTGTCAAGATGAAGGTGGGCTACGGCATCGTGAAAAAGGTCGAGTTCGGTCATACGCTGACACCGAACGTCTGTGTTTTTGCCAGTCAAGAGGGCAAGCTGCTCGATGAATCCTATGACCTCGCTTTAGAAGATGCACCGCCGGGCATGCTCGAAGGCGCCATTTCCGACAGCGAGCTCTACCATTTCATCCACAACATCAATATGGATCCTGCCGTCTTCCTGCAGGAGTCGGCAGGCTAGAAACGTCCAGCACCAAATGGGGTGTTTTCCGCATGATACGCTTGAAATCGAATCAGCTCAAAACCGGCATGGTAACGGCGCAGAGCATCTTCAACGAGAAGGGCGCTCCCTTTCTCGTGCGCGGTACCCCTCTGACGGATCGCTACATCTACCGGCTGCGCCAGCTGCACGTGCCCGAGCTGCACGTCACCTCTCTTTCCTCGGACTTCCAGCTGCAGCCGCCCCCCGACATCATCGAAGAGCGCACGCGCATACAGGCGGTCGACAATGTGGCGGAAACCTTCCGCCATGCGGAGCTCAACGGACAGTTCGATGTGCATCGCCTGGAAAAATGCGCTGACCTCCTCGTGCGCGACATCATGTCGAAAAAAAAGAACCTCGTGCAGCTCACGGACATCCGCCTGCACGACTCCTACACCTTCTCCCACTCGGTCAATGTCGCCGTGCTCTCAGCAATGCTCGGCGACCTCTGCGGCTATTCCAAGAGCAAGCTGCAGATCATCACGCTCGGCGGTCTTCTGCACGACATCGGCAAGCTCGCCGTGCCCACTGCCATACTCAACAAGCCCGGTTCCCTGACCGCCGATGAATTCAAGGCCATCCGCACACACCCGGCAGAAGGACGCAAGATGCTCAAAGCTCTGAAATCGCCGCTCGCTTCCATCCTCTCGATCATCGCCGCCCAGCACCACGAGCATCTCGACGGCTCGGGCTATCCCTACCATGTGCGTGGCAAGTCCATCCATCCTTACAGCCGCATCACCGCCATCGCCGACGTCTATGATGCACTGACGAGCGTACGCCCCTACAAAAAGGCGTACAAGCCCAATGTCGTCTATCGGATGATGATGTACAACTCACCCGGCCACTTCGATATGGATCGCCTGCGCCTCTTCTTCGAAAACGTCGCCGTCTATCCCATCGGCACGGTGATGAAGACGGCTCTCGGCTACGCCATCGTCAAGAAGGTCATCTTCGGCCACACGCTCGCCCCCATCGTCATCGCCTTCGCCGACAAGAACGGCAAGCTGCTCAGGAAGCCCTTCGGCATGAACCTCGCGCACTGCCGCCGCGACGCCATCCATTATGTCATGGACGATGTCGAGCTCCTGAACTTCATCCGCCACACGAACCTCGACCCCGCCGTATTCCTCGACAAGGAGCTGCGTCCGACAAAGGAATATCCGCGTCTTGATGATTCCGACCTGTAAGCTCAATCGCAAAACAGAAACATACCGAAATCCGTGCTTCCTATACAAAGAGGGGCTGTTGCATAAGTCAGGTTCGACTTATGCAACAGCCCCTTTTTCCATTTCCTGCCCACTACGCTTTCGGCTCGATCACGCCGTTCTGATAGGCGACGAGGAGGTTGTAGAGGTCGGTGATCTCCTCCTGGATGTCCTTGCCGTCGTCCGTATCGCCGAGCGTCGTGTGCTTTGTCTGCAGCTCAAGCGTCTCGGAGACGGATTCGATGTCCTTGTTTTCCTTCAGCGCCTGGCGCACGTCGGCGACCTGCTGGTGCATGAGCAGGCGGAAGCCGCGTGAGTTGGAGATCAGCGTGAAGCCCGAGATGCCCGTCTTCTTATGGTACGCCTGGCAGAAGCCGCCGTCGATGATGATCGCCTTGCCGTGCGCCTTGACGGGCGTCTCTCCCTTCTTCACCTTGACGGGCACGTGACCGTTGATGATGTGACCGCTCTCGGGCAGGCCGAACTCCGCGAGTATGGAGCGGCAGAAGTCCTCGTCATCAAGCAGGCGGTAGTAGGGATCCGCCGGCTCCTTCCACGTGCTCTCGTCCTCTAAGAGCGAGCGCTCGAAGGTCTTGACCTCGCGCCCCGAGCACGGCGATGTCCTGCCGCACCACAGGAACCACATGAAGTCGAGGTCTTCCTGCGCGCGGAAGAGGTAGGCGCGGCGTGCGCGGCGGTCGGCGTAGTCGAAGTAGGCGCGGCCCTTGTACGCCTTGCCCTCGAAGATGACGTCGCGCAGCGAGCCGTCCTCGTTGACGGGCACGCAGCCGTGGTAAAGAAGGTTGCCGTTGCAGCACTTGTAGAGGCTGCCCTTCTTGTAGAGGAAATCGACGTGCTTTTGCAGCATTTCACTCTCAGTGAAGTACGACTTAAGGTCGGCGATGATGCGCTCCTCCTCTTCCGAGAGCGCGAAGGGATCCTTCGGGTCGATCGTCGGGAAGTAGGCGCTCTCAAGCTCGTAGCGGCGGTCGCCGAGCATGACGTAGGAGGAGTTGTAATTGATCTTGTCGAGCAGGCGGCGGCTCTCCATCTCGAAGTCGGGATTGCGCGCGATGAGCTGCCCTTCGAGCTTCAGCATGATCATCGTGATCGCCTTCTCCGAGGCGCGGATGGCGTTCGAATCGGGATAGATGTGCGTCGCGAAGAGCGAGAGCGGGCGCAGGCTGATGCCGTAGCCGCGCTCTAAGACGTCGGTGTTGTGGTAGCGCAGGCTGTTGCGCACGACGCCCGCGATGCAGACTTCGCTGCCCGCCGCCGCGCCCATCCACATGACGTCGTGGTTGCCCCACTCGATGTCGATGTCGTGGTAGTCGAGGATCATGTTGAGGATCGCATCGGGGCGGCTGCCGCGGTCGAAGAAGTCGCCGACGATGTGCAGGCGGTCGACGGCGAGACGCTTGACGAGCACGCAGAACGCCTCGATGAAGCCCGCGCCGCTGTCGATCTGCACGATGGTCGCCAAGAGCCGCCGATGGTACTGCGCCTGCGCCGTATCCTCCTCGGGGCGCGTGTAGAGCAGCTCGACGATGACGGACTCGTAGCGCTTGGGGATGAAGCCGCGCACCTTCGCCGCCGGATACTTGTAGCTCATGAGCTTCGAGAGCTCCAAAAGGCGCGCGAGGTTCTCGCGATACCAGGCGGGCGTGTCTTTCCTCTGCGCGTGCAGCCGCTCGACCTTTTCCTTCGGGTAGTAGATGAGCGTGCAGAACTCCGCCTTTTCCTCGTCCGTCATACGGTCGGCAAAGACGTACTCGACCTTTTCGCGGATGACGCCCGAGCAGTTGTTCAGGATATGGAAGAACGATTCGTACTCGCCGTGCAGATCGCTCATGAAGTGCTCGATGCCCTTGGGAAGACCGAGCTGCGCCTGCAGATAGATGAGCTTTTCGTAGACGGATTCAAGCGTCGGGTACTTCTCCGAGAGAAGCCCGAGGAGCTTGTTCTTCTTTTTCTGCGTGCCTTGTTCCATCGTAATCCCCCTCCAAAGGTGAATTCTTCTCCTACCTGTTAAACTTCCCCGTCACAGAGGCACTTTCCTCCTTGCTTTCTTCGCCGCGACGATAAATTTATTTTATAATTGATAAGACTACCATAAAAGCAGGCGCCCGACGGCATAGAAGGCGAGCACCAGGACGAGCGCGAAGATGTATTCGGCAAAAGAGCCGACGCGAAAGAGGCGCACGCCGACCTTCTTCCTCGGGTGCAGGAGCGGCACCTTGCCGCAGAGGGCATCCTCGGCGATGTGAAAGAGCGCACCGACGAGGACGAAGCGCGCCGCCTCAACGAGTCCCGCAGCACTCGCCGCGCCATCCTTCGCCGCAGCTTCAAGCGCCAGCAGCCCGAGGACGTAGACGAGCGGCCAGTGCGACCAGCCGCGGTGCGCGAGCATGCCGCGCCACGGCAGACGCATGCCGCCGCCCTTGCCCTCGATCCAGTCGGGCAGGACGGCGCCCGCCATGGCGCACGCCGTCGGCACGAGGCTCCCCGTCCACGCATAGACCGCCACGCCCGTCACGATCTCATGGCTGATCCATTTCACGCGCCCACCTCCTCAGCGTTGACATGTATGCTATAATAATATAGCTGTTTATATTCGATAATTCAGAAGCATTTTTCGGAAAACTCGCGACATCCCCATTCCCTCGAAGGAGAAATCACATGGACGATTACACTTGGCGCCTGCATCTGCGCGCCAGGAAGATCAGCTCGTACAACCGCACGCTCACGATGCTCGTCATCGTCTTCTTTGCCCTCGCCATCGGCTCCGTGCTCTGGTACTTCTTCATCCACGCGAGAAGCCCCGAATACGCGCTCGCTGAGATTCAAGAAGCGGCGGAAGAGCACGACGCCGAGAAATTCGAGCGCTACGTCAACGTCAGCCTCACTACGGGCAGGATCTACGACGACCTCACGCGCAGCCTCTTCGCAAGCGACACCTCGCTGACGCCCGAAAAGCGCAGCGAGGCCGTGAACTTCTACCAGCTCATCAAGCCGCAGGTCACGGCGGGGATGCGCACGTCACTCGCGGGCTACATCAAAACGGGTGAGTGGCAGAAGCCCGGCGAGCTCCTGCAAGGGCGCCAGCTCAGCATTGACTTCGATAGCCTCTTCGAGCGCAGCCTGCTCAAGCACATCACGATCGTCGCGCTCGAAGCCATCGACCGCGACGGCGCGACGGCGACGGCGCACGTCAAGGCGAAGGACGAGCTCACGCAGACAGAGCTGACGCTGCTCCTCGCCATGGAGCAGGCCGCCGACGGTCACTGGCAGGTCGCCTACATCAAGAACTACCGCGACTGCCTCGACCGCCTCACGCCGCTCCTGGAAAAGGACGCCGCGCGTTACCTGGAGGAGTCGCAGCCCATCGTCGAGCAGTACAACGGACGCTTCGCCGAGGAGCAGCAGCGCTTCTGTGCACTGACCGCCATGCCGTGGGACGGCACGGGGCTCCTGTCCGCCGCACAGAAGGAAGGGCTCAAGAAGCTCATCGAAACGAGCGTCATCCCGAGCCTGAAGGAGCGCCAACAGAAGCTCTCGGCGCTCTCCGTGCCGCCCGGCGCGCGCTATCTGAGCCAGCTGCGCGCCGAGTCGACCGAGCTTTCCATCACGGCATGGGAGCACTTCCTCAAGGCGCTCGAAACGGACGACCTCGCGGAATACGACACGGCGGAAACCGTGCACAAGGAAGCGCTCGACGTCGAAATGCGCCTCGAAGACCTCGTGCACCACACGGCAGTATGCAGCCAGCCGCCCCGGATACCGTAAGGGCGCTTCCTCCCGATCTCCCCTCCATGGCAATGCGCCCCGAAGAGCCGCTCTTCGGGGCGCATTTTTGAATTAAGGAAACGCTGATAAAATGAAGTCGCCCAGATTTGCGCAGATGCGCTGTATCTATCTAGGAGACAAACCAGAGGCGTAGCGGTGCTACGTCGAGGATTTGTCGACGACGAGAGGACAGCGCAGATGCGTGAAGATGGGTGGCTGAATTTATCAGTGGTTCCTTAAATCTCCGTCAGCAGGAAGGCGCCCTCGCCGCGCAGCATATAGTCGCCGAAAGCCGCCGGAATGAAGTACGAGTCACCCTTCTCGAGGATTTCCTCGCCGCCCGCCCACGAAAGCTCCAGCGTGCCTTCGAGGACGACGAGGGACTGGAAGCTCGCGCGCCCCGCCTGCAGATGGCAGCGCCCTTGCAGCGCGAAGTGGTAGACGGAAAAAAGCTCCGTGCGCGCGGCGATCGTCATCTCATACTCGGCGAAGACGCTAAGCTTTTCGCCGCGGCTCACGACGCACTGCGGCGGCGCAAAGGAGAGCACGTCGAGCGCCTTGTCGATGTGCAAATCGCGCGGCCTGCCGTCCGTGCCGCGCCGCGCGTAGTCGTAGACGCGGTACGTCGTATCCGAGTTCTGCTGAACCTCGGCGAGCAGGATGCCGCGGCCGATGGCATGCACCGTGCCCGCCGGGATCACGACGGCGTCGCCCGCCTGCACCTTGACGCGCTGCAAGACGTCGAGCAACGTGTTCTCCTCGATGCGGCGGCGGCACTCCTCGCGCGAGATCTCGTTCTTGAAGCCGTAGATGATCTCGGCGCCGGGCTCCGCCTGAAGGATGTACCACATCTCCATCTTGCCGTACTCGCCCTCATGCTCAAAGGCATAGCTGTCGTCAGGGTGCACCTGCACCGACAGATCGTCGTGCGCGTCGATGAGCTTGATGAGCAGCGGGAAGTACGGGTAGCGCGAGCCGTGCGAGCCGA
>CAMURM010000032.1 GCA_947097535.1 uncultured Selenomonas sp. | reverse complement strand
GGCTCGAACATGTCGGGCAAGACGACGTACCTCAGGACCGTCGCGAGCGCCTGCGTCCTCGCCTACGCGGGCGCCCCCGTGCCGGGCGAACACTTACGCCTCTCGCCGCTTCACATCTTCACCTCGATCCGCGTAACCGACGACGCCGCGCACGGTCTTTCCACCTTCTACGCGGAGATCCTGCGCATCAAGAGCATGATGGCGTTCAAGAAAAAGAACCTGCCCATGCTCATCGTCATCGACGAGATCTTCAAGGGCACGAACAGCGCCGACCGCCTCATCGGCGCCCGTGAAGCCATCTCGCGCCTGACGGGAGAACACTTCATCACCCTCGTCTCCACCCACGACTTCGAGCTCTGCAATATCGAAAGCAGCGCCGCCCCCGTAACGAACTGGCACTTCGAAGAAAGCTACGAGGACGACAAACTCCTCTTCGACTACAAGATCAAAGAAGGACGCTGCACGACGCGCAACGCTCAGTATCTGCTGAAGATGGCGGGCATCATGGAATGACGTGGGAAAAGCCTTGCCAGCCGCGCTTTCGTCTGCTATGCTTATGGCCTGCACGCACGCGCCCCGCTTTGCGGACGCTCGTGCGCGGCCTTATCTTCGCTCTGCTTGTTGGGAGGAATCATCATGGAAATCCTGCGCTCGGTCTGTCCCTACGACTGTCCCGATTGCTGCGGCCTTCTCGTCGAGGTCGAGGGCGGGCTGGCTCGAAAGGTCAAAGGCGACCCCGCACACAGCTTCACGCGCGGCACGCTCTGTCCGAAAATGGCGCATTACGAGCGCACCGTCCATTCGCCGCGCCGTCTCCTCACGCCGCTCAAGCGCACAGGAAAGAAGGGCACAGGCGAGTTCCGCCCGATTTCCTGGCCCGAAGCGGTGCAGGAGATCGCCGCACGCTGGCAGGAAATCATCGCGCGGTACGGCGCGGAGGCCATACAGCCCTACTCCTACGCAGGAACGATGGGACTCTTGCAGCACGACGCCTATCACGCGCTCTTCCGCGCACTCGGAGCGGCAGAGCTTGACCGCACGATCTGCTCCCCCGCAAAGCGTCATGGCTGGAACTCCGTCATGGGAGCGACCCTCGCCATCCGTCCGCAGGAAGCACAGCAAAGCGATCTCATCATCCTCTGGAGTCTCTCCATGCTTGCGACGGACATCCACTTCGCGCACGATGTGCAGGCGGCAAAAAAGCGCGGCGCCAAAATCTGGTGCGTCGATACATACGAGACGGCAACGGCGCGTCAGGCCGACCGCGCCTTCTTCGTGCGCCCCGGCACGGACGGCGCACTCGCGCTCGCACTGCTCCATGTGCTGGAAAAAGAGGGCCTCACGGACGAGACTTTCCTCGCCGCGCATGTCCAAGGCTGGCAAGAACTGAAACGAGATGTCCTGCCGCACCATACGCCGGAAAGCGCCGCTGCCGTCACGGGACTTTCTCCCGAGGCCATACGAGAACTCGCCCGCGCCTACGGCAAGGCGCACGCGCCCTTCATCCGTCTGGGCAGCGGCTTCTCGCGCTATACGAACGGCGCGATGACGACGCGCCTCCTGCTCGCTCTGCCCGCCGCCGTCGGCGCATGGAAGAAGCCGGGCGGCGGCCTCCTCTCCTCCGTACCGGGCAGCCGCGCCTTCAGCAAGGACATCGTGCAGCGCCCCGACCTGCGGAAAAACGTGCGCCTCGTCAACATGTGCGAAATCGGCAACGCCTTGACCTCCGCCTCGGAGCCGCCCATCAAGAGCCTCTTCGTCTACTCCTCGAATCCTGCCTGCACCGCGCCCGACCAGAAGAAAGTGACCGAGGGGCTTCTGCGCGATGACCTCTTCACCGTCGTGCACGAACGCTTCCTGACCGACACGGCGCTCTATGCCGACATCGTGCTGCCGGCGACGACCTCGCTAGAGCACAGCGACATCTATGCAGCCTATGGACACTACACAATCCAGCGCGGCGAAGCTGTCATTTCTCCCGTCGGCGAGTCGAAGCCGAACTGGGCGGTCGCCTGTCTGTTGGCCGACGCCCTGGGGCTTGACGACCCGTTCTTCAAAAAAAGCGAGGATGAACTCGTCGACGAGCTGATCGCCTCGACCGACGCCTGGCCGCTTCCCGTGGACAAGGCAGCGCTCGCCGCAGGGCTGCCCGTCGACCTTCCTCTGCCCGAGAATTACAAGCTCGACTTCAAAACGCCCTCGGGCAAGATCGAACTTCTGAACCCGAAGGAAGAGCCGCCCCTGCCCGACTACTTCCCCGCCCACGGCGACGACGAGCCGTTCCAATTCATCAGCGCTCCCGATGCACGCATCCTCGACTCCTCCTTCAACGAGCGTGAGGAACTCTCGCGCGGCAAGGTCATGGAACTGCTGATGCACCCCGACGATGCAGAAAAGCTCGGGCTTGCGGACGGCGACCCCGTCGTATGCAGCAACGAGCGCGGCGCGGCCGGCTTCACGCTCGCCCTGAGCCGCCGCGTCCGCCCCGGCACGCTCGTCAGCGAAGGCGTCTGGTGGCGCGCCTACTGCAAAGGAAGGCGCGGCCTCAACATGCTGACCAGCCAGCGCCTGACCGACAAGGGCGGCGGCAGCACCTTCTACGACGTAAACGTCCGCATCGAGCGGGAGTCGTAAATCCACGACTCCCTGCCCTGCAGAAACTTCAAGAACTGCGATGACATCCCCGCCGCCTTCACGGGCGGCTTTTTGTCGTTTTCTTTTGCAAAAAAAGGTCATGTGTTATATAATATTATGAGATGTGTATTGATCGGCTATAAAGGAAGTACGGCTATTCGTGATTTCCTAAGGAACCACGAATAAATTCAGCGTTTCCTAAAACTCATTTTCGGAGGTGTATATTTTTTGGCTTCAAATTCTTCAAACACACATTCTGCCAATCATTCTGCCAATGCAAAAAAATTACAGGTCATCCCGCTGGGCGGACTCGGGGAAATCGGCAAGAACATGACGGTACTGCGCTTCGGCAATGACATCCTCGTCATCGATGCGGGACTGATGTTCCCGACGGAGGACATGCTCGGCATCGACCTCGTCATTCCGGACATCACCTATCTGCTGGAAAACCGCGACTGTATCAAGGGCATCGTGCTGACGCACGGCCACGAAGATCACATCGGCGCCCTGCCGTATGTCCTGACGCAGATCGACGTGCCCGTCTACGGCACGCCACTGACTCTCGGCATCCTCAAGGGACGCCTGGAGGAGCGCAGCGTTTCGACGCAGAACCTCCACCCCATCATGGCGGGCGACCAGCTCCGCCTCGGTTGTTTCGCCATCAAGTTCGTGCGCGTGAACCACAGCATTCCCGATGCCGTCGCGCTTGCGATTCGCACGCCGCTCGGCACGATTTTCCACACGGGCGACTTCAAGATGGACTACACGCCCGTCGACGGCAAACTCACGGACTTCAAGACGCTTTCGGAAATCGGCAACAAGAGCGTGCTTCTCATGCTCGCCGACAGCACGAACGCCGAGCGCGCTGAGCCCGTACCGAGCGAGGCGACCGTCGGCGTCGCCTTCGACCGCGTCTTTCGGCGCGCGCGCGGGCGCATCATCGTCGCCACCTTCTCCTCGAACGTCTCGCGCATCCAGCAGATCATCGACTCCGCCGTGCGCTATCGCCGCAAGGTGGCGATCCTCGGGCGCAGCATGGTCAACGTCACGAACATCGCGATGGAGCTCGGCTATCTGACAGCCCCCGAGGGCACGATCATCGACATCGACGAGATCAATCGCTACAACGACAACCAGATCGTCATTGCGACGACGGGCAGCCAGGGCGAGCCGATGTCCGCGCTGACGCGCATGGCGATGAGCTCGCACCGCAAGGTCAATATCACGCCGATGGACACCATCATCATCTCGGCGACGCCGATCCCCGGCAACGAGCGTTATGTCGGCAAGACCATAGACCTCCTGCTGAAGCTCGGCGCCGACGTCGTCTACGGCAGAAGCGAGGGCATCCACGTCTCGGGTCATGCCGGACAGGACGCGCTGAAGCTCATGCACAATCTCATCCGTCCGCGCTACTTCATGCCCGTCCACGGTGAATACCGCATGCTCGTGCGCCACGCCAAACTCGCGCAGAGCCTCGGCATGCCCGCGGAAAACATCTTCCTCAACGAAAACGGCGGCATCCTCGAACTCACGCGCAA
The DNA here is from genome assembly GCA_947097535.1 of uncultured Selenomonas sp. Taxonomy (GTDB): domain Bacteria; phylum Bacillota; class Negativicutes; order Selenomonadales; family Selenomonadaceae; genus Selenomonas. Next base: position 5,843 of record CAMURM010000032.1, on the reverse strand, counting down.
TACAGCGAAACTCAACGGCAAGGTGCAGTCCGGCATCGTCCTCATCGACGGCCTCGGCGTCGGCGACGTCGGCAACATCGTCCTGCGCGACCGCCAGCAGCTCTCGCGCGAAGGCGTCATCATCGTCGTCGTGACGATCAATCGCTCGACCGGCCGCATGGTCTCCGGCCCCGACTTCGTCTCACGCGGCTTCGTCTATGTGCGCGAATCCGAGGAGCTCATGGACACTGCCAGAAGGCGCGTTTTCAACGCCCTCAAGAAATGCGAAGATGAACACGTCACCGAATGGTCTGCCATCAAGACGACGATCCGCGACGTTCTCGGCCGCTTCATCTTCGACGCCACGCGCCGCCGCCCCATGATCCTGCCGATCATCATGGAAGCCTGAGCGCCGCACACCACAAAATAAAAAAAGCGTACAGAACACATCTCAAAGTCTGTACGCTTTTTCTATTGTCCATATAGATTCACGCAGGACACGCGCGCCTTACAGGTACTCTTCCAGCCGCTCCTGATCCAAAATGCGGATCGTGCGCGACTCCACCGCAAGAATCCCCTCCCGCTGCATGGCACTCAGCTCGCGCGAGAGCGCCGGACGCGATACCGCGAGATAGATCGCCGTCGACTCGCGGCTCTCGGGCAGGCAGATCTTGCCGTCCTGGCGCGGCTGCAGCATCAGATAGCGCGCGATCTTGCCGCGCAGGGAGCCGCTCGCGAGCACCTTCAGCATGTTGTTCATCTGGTACGCCTTGCGCGCGAAATCGCGCAGCAGATTTCGCTGCAAAATTCCCTGCAGGCGTGCAAGATGCGGCTCTCCCGCATCGTCGGGATCCTCATCCACCGCCCCCTGCGTCAGCATGCGGCTCGAAATCTCCAAAAGCTCCGTCGGCACGAGCGCTTGCGTAAACATATCGTAAGCGTGCTGCTCGATGAAGAGATACACCTCGCCGAACATCACGCCGGGCTTTCTTATCTCGCCGAGAAAGATCTGCCGCCCCGCATACGTATCCTTCAAGATGCGCACAGCACCTGAAACGAGCAGAAAGAGCCGCTCCGGCACCTCGCCCTCGTGAAAGATGACCTCGCCCTTCTTGTAGCGCACGAGCCGCACCTGACTCGACGCGAGAAGCGCCTCGATATCCGCATCCGTCATACCGCGCGCAAGGCTCGTCCCCTTGAGCTGCTCTCGAATCCCCTGCCGCATACTTGCCTCCTAAAAAATTCACTCGCGAATGAACACCTTTTCAATCTCCGCCGCAACTTCCACCGTACCACGACAAGAAAGGAGCACTTCGCCTTCAAGGCAGAACCTCTCGCCGCTTTCGACGAAGAGCGTGCCGCCCGGCTGCTCCACGGCAAGGCGCCGCCCCTCCGCCTCGCCTCCTAAGGCAAGCGCGAGCGCGAGGCTGCCCGAGCCGCAGGCACGCTCGAAGACGCGGCTTTTCGCGCGCGGCACAGCAACGTAGGGGCGGATGCGAAAGCGTTCCTGCGCCAGACGCGCAAACGGCACGATACCGTAAGCATCGGCCTCCGCCTCGTGCATGAATCGAGACAGCAGCGCCTCGTAAGATGCCGTCGAAAGATCAGCGGCTTCGATCACAAGATGTGCGATCCCCGGCAGCAAGACGCACGTCGCTTTGACGGCGACTGCGTCCGTCGCCGATCCCGGTCGCAGCGCCTCGCTCGCCACCCCGTCCAACGAAAGCCGCCGCACGTCATGCGCCTGCGGCATCTCGGCGCGCGCCAGCCAACGCCCCGCGCCGAGTGCACGCGCCTCAGCCTGCAGCGGCACCGCCGCGCCCGAGCACTCGATGAAAAACGGCGCACGCGCGCCCTCAGCAGCCGCCAGTGCTGCCGCCGCAAGCGTCGCATTGCCGCAGAACTCGCCACCCGCCATCTCAATGCGAAGCAATGAGCTTTCCGCATGCGGCAGGACAAGCAATCCCGCCTGTTCCGCCGCCAGATGATCGTAGTCCATCGCCTCGCACAAGAGCGCGGCGCGCATCGCCGGCTCGATCTCGCCGCGCAAAAACACCGTCGTATTGCCCAAGGGGCTCAGCTTGACAAACTCCAGCTCCATACTGCGCCTCCCCGGCAAACGTACGCTTCGCAGTCTCCATGCTTCAAATCTTTCTTGAACGCATTCGACGACACGATTTTAAGCATCGGTAAGTGCCTCATCCAACAACTCATCAACGGAATGATAACGCTTGTACCTTTCAGGATGATGTTTCATTTCGTCGTATTCAGCGAGCGCCGCACGAGTTTCTGCATTGGGAACGTCGCGTTTGATCTCAAATGGGATGCCGTCGTAGCGGACAGCACTGCGCAAGAACAGCGTGACAGCCGTGGACATATTGAGTCCGAGATCACCAAACAACGCTTCTGCCTGCTGTTTGAGTGCAGCATCTACACGCACATTGATGTTTGTCGTTGCCATGCTAATCACCTCAATATTCATTATAAATTATTTGCGCACGATGTCAATACAAAGTAAAACATGATAAATAAAGGCAAAACGCGGGCGGCGCAGGCGCTGCATCTTTCGCAGCCGACGCTTTCAAGGCAGCTGCGCGAGATGGAGAATGCCCTGGGGCGGCGGCGCATGGTGCGTGGCGCAAAACCGCGAACAAGAAAAATAAACGAAGCCTGTCGAGAAAAACATCGGCAGGCGTCGCTTTTTCATTTGTACCTTTTCACGACAGGCTTCGCAGGAAGTTCCGCATGATCTGCGCGCCGTCCGGCGTCAGGATGGACTCGGGATGAAACTGGATGCCTTCGATGGCATACTCCTTGTGGCGCACGCCCATGATCGTGCCGTCTGCAAGCTCGGCGGTGACCGCGAGACAATCCGGCAGAGAGGCGCGCTCGATGATGAGCGAGTGGTAGCGCCCGACCGCCGCGTTTTCGAGCAGCCCGGCGTAAAGCCCCTGCCCCGTGTGCCGGATGGGCGACGGCTTGCCGTGCACGATTTCCCGCGCGCGCACAATGCGCCCACCGAAGACCTCGCCGATCGCCTGATGCCCGAGGCAAATGCCGAGAAGCGGCACCTTGCCCTTCGCCGCCTCGATCAGCGCCTCAAGATTGCCCGCATCCTTCGGCAGCCCCGGCCCCGGCGAAAGGATCACGGCTTCGTAGCCCGCCTGCAGCACCTCCTCGGGCGTCACCGCGTCGTTGCGCACGACCTCGACCGCAGCGCCCAGAGAGGTGAGAAGCTGGTAGATATTGTAGGTAAAGGAATCGTAGTTATCAAAAAGCAACAGCATCGTTTTCCACCTCCTCGACGACCTCAAAGAGCGCCCGCGCCTTCCGCAGGATCTCCTGATACTCCTTTTCCGGCACGGAATCCGCCACGATGCCGGCACCTGCCTGAATCACGGCTGTTTCATTATTTTCAATGCGCATCGTGCGCAGCGTGATGCACATGTCCATGTTGCCGTAGAAGTCCATATAGCCGACCGTGCCCGCGTATGTATCGCGCCGCACGGGCTCAAGCTCGCGGATGATCTCCATGGCGCGCAGCTTCGGTGCGCCGCTGACCGTGCCGGCGGGGAAGGCGGCCGCCAGGACGTCCATCGCCCCGCAGCCCTTCTTGAGCCGTCCGACGACCTCGGAAACCATGTGAAGCACATGGCTGAACTTCTCGATCTCCTCGAGCTTCGTCACGCGCACGCTGCCCGCTTCACTGATGCGCCCGATGTCGTTGCGCGCGAGATCGACGAGCATGGCGTGCTCGGCGCACTCCTTCGCGTCCACCTTGAGCTCGGCGGCGAGCGCCGCATCCTCCTCCTCGTTCCTGCCGCGGCGGCGCGTGCCCGCGATCGGGTAGGTGAAGATCTTGTCACCCGCCACCTTCACGAGCATCTCGGGCGACGCCCCGACGAGCTTGACGTTGCCGAAGTTCAGATAAAACATGTAGGGCGACGGGTTGACCTGGCGCAGGCGGCGATAGAAGTCGAAGCTGGGCTTCGTGATCTTCTCGCGAAACTGCCGCGACGGCACGACCTGGAAGATGTCGCCGGCGAAGATATGCTCCTTCGCTTTTTCAACAGCGGCGATAAAATCACCCGAGTCGTTTTCGTACTTCGCGAGGAAATCGAGCTGCACCGCGCGCTTTTCCTGCCGCTGCACGCGCGGTGCGAGCGGTGCGCGCAGCCTCGCGGCGATCGCTTCCATCCGCCGCGCCGCCTCTTCGTAGACGGTATCCGCCGTTTCTTCGCTGACGCGCGCGAGACAGATGAGCCGCGCCGTATTTTTCAAGGCGTCAAATACCACCATGTGACGGCAGACCATGAACTGCCCTAAGAGCTCGTCTTCGCCGAGCGCCATCGTGCGCACGCGGTCGAAGGTCGCGGCGATCTCGTAGCTCAGATAGCCGACCATACCGCCGTTCGCCAGCGGCAGCTCCTCGTCCTCCACCGCAGGGCGGAAGCCTTCCATATATTTTTTGAGCGTTTCCTGCGGTGTGCCGTCGAGGCATTTCATCAAATCGTTTTCGCGGATCATCAGGCGATCCTTGAAAACCTGCAGGCGAATGAACGGCTCGGCACCGATGAACGAATAGCGCCCGAACTGCTGATGCGTCGTATCGACCGATTCGAGGATGAAGCCTTCCGCTTCGCCCACGAGCTTGCAGTATACGGAAACCGGCGTATCGAGATCCATGGAGATCTCCGCCGTGACGGCGATGACGTTCGCCGTCTTCGCCAGCTCTTTGAAACGCGCCAACGATGGCTGCAAAATCATCGTGCTCACCCCCTCAAGCATGGTATGCCGCATCCAAAGCGCGGCGCATCGCTGCGATCAACGCCGCCGCTTCCTCCGGCTTATCCGCAAGCAGAAGCCGCACGACGGCGCTGCCCACGATGACGGCGTCCGCCTCCGCCGCAGCCTCGACGGCCGCCTCGGGCGAACCGATGCCGAAGCCGACCGCCAGCGGCGTCTTCGTATAGGCGCGCGCCTGTTTGACGACCTTGCCGATCGGCCTGTAGTCGACCTGCTTGACGCCCGTGACGCCGTTGTTGGAAACGCAGTAGATGAAGCCCGCCGCGCTCGCGCACGTCTCCTGCATGCGCGCGGGCGTCGTGCCCGGTGTGATAAACTCCATCAGCGGGAACTCGTGCGCCGCGCAAGTCTCGCGCATCTCGCCCGCCTCCTCATGCGGCACATCGGGCAGAATGACGCCGTCCATGCCCGCCGCCTTGAAATCCTCGACGAAAGCGTCGAAGCCGTAGTGCAGCATGTTGTTGACGTAGCCCATGCCCACGAGCGGTATCTCGGAAAAGCGGCGGATCTCGCGCACGAGCTCCTTCGCTTTCACGAGCGTCATGCCGCCCCGCAAAGCGGCGACGGAAGCCTGCTGGATGACGGGGCCGTCCGCCATCGGGTCGGAGAAGGGCAGACCGAGCTCGATGACATCGGCTCCCGCTTCTTCTGCACGCCGCACCGCCTCGATCGTGCCTGTCCTATCGGGCATGCCCGCCGTCATGTAGATGATGATCCCTTTGCGGCTCTCTTTCCTGCGCCCTGCCAGCACCCTGTCCAAACGCGTGCTCATTCGATTCCCCTCCCCAATGCTTTAGCTACCATCTGCACATCCTTATCGCCGCGCCCCGAGAGGCAGACGACGACAATGCCGTCCGCCTTCGTCTCGGGCATGAGTTTTTCAAGATAGGCGAGTGCATGGGAGCTTTCCATCGCGGGCACGATGCCCTCCGTGCGGCAAAGCCGCTGAAAAGCCGCCAGCGCCTCCTCGTCCGTGACGGAAACGTACGCTGCGATGCCCTTGTCCTTGAAGTAGGAATGCTCGGGGCCGACGCCCGGATAATCAAGCCCTGCCGAAA
>CAMURM010000031.1 GCA_947097535.1 uncultured Selenomonas sp. | reverse complement strand
AGATTCGCTTCATCGTCGCGAAGACGGCGGACGTGCCGACGTATGTCGAATACGGCGCGGCGGACATCGGCGTCATAGGCAAGGACGTCCTCGCGGAAGCAGAGCAGGACGTCTACGAGGTGCTTGACCTCGGCTTCGGCAAATGCCATCTGATGATGGCGGTGGACAAGGGCGAGAAGCGCGCGAAGCTCACGGATTATGCGCATACGCGCGTCGCCACGAAGTTTCCCCATATCGCCGAGCAGTTTTTCACGAAGAAAGGCATGCAGATGGAGTACATCAAGCTCAACGGCTCCATCGAACTCGGCCCTTTGGTGGGTCTGTCCGAGAGCATCGTGGACATCGTGGAAACGGGCACGACGCTGAAGGAGAACAATCTCGAAGAGATCGCGCACATCATGGATGCGACGGCGCGGCTCATCGTCAATCGTGTGAGCTACAAGCTGAAGTTTGAGCGCATCTATCGTCTGGTCGAGAATTTGCGCGGCGTATTGGAAAGCGGGGAAGGAAAGCTATGAGGATCGTGAACGCAAGGGAGCTCGGCAAGGACGAGATGCGGCGCCTTTTGACGAAGCCGCCCTTCGACGAGGTGCAGCTCAGCCCTAAGATACGCGAGGCGAACAAGAAGATCTTCGGCGCCGATCTGTCGGCGGCGGAGGTCGCCCTGCGCATCGTCGAGGACGTGCGCCGCCATGGTGACGACGCCGTCATCAAGTATACGAAGCTCATCGACGGCACGGATTTCTCGCCTGCGGATTTCGAGGTATCGGAAGCGGAGTTCGCCGAAGCGGAAAAGAGCGCCGACCCTGCGATCGTCGCTTCCTTAGAAAAAGCCGCGCGCAACGTGCGCAGCTACCACGAGGAGCAGAAGGCAAAATCGTGGCTGACGTACCGCGAGAAGGGCTCGATCCTCGGGCAGGCGCTGATACCGCTCGACCGCGCAGGCGTCTATGTGCCGGGCGGCACGGCGGCGTACCCGTCGTCGGTGCTCATGAACGCCGTGCCCGCCGCCGTCGCGGGCGTCGGCGAGATCATCATGATGGTGCCGCCGAAAAACGGCAAAATAAATCCCTATGTGCTGCTTGCGGCGAAGATCGCGGGCGTGTCGAAGATTTACAAGATCGGCGGTGCGCAGGCGATCGCCGCCATGGCGTACGGCACGCAGACGATTCCGCGCGTCGACAAGATCACGGGGCCGGGCAACATCTTCGTCACGCTGGCGAAAAAAGCCGTCTACGGTCACTGCGACATCGACATGCTGGCGGGTCCGAGCGAGATCCTCATCGTCGCCGACGACTCGGCTGATCCCGCCTATACGGCAGCCGACATGCTCAGTCAGGCGGAGCACGACACACTGGCGTCGAGCATCCTCATCACGACGAGCGAAAAGCTCGCGCATGAGGTCGAGGTGCTTGTCGAGGAGCAGCTCAGGGGGCTGCCGCGGGAAAGCATCGCCCGCGCGTCCATCGAGAGCAACGGTCTGATCGTCATCGCTGACGACATCATGGAGGCTTTGGAGTATGCGAACATCTCGGCACCCGAGCACATGGAGCTTCTGACGCGGCAGCCGTTCGAGCTGCTTCCCTATGTGCGCCATGCGGGAGCCGTGTTCCTCGGCGCCTATTCGCCTGAGCCTTTGGGCGATTACTTCGCGGGGCCCAATCATGTGCTGCCGACGGGCGGCACGGCGCGCTTCTACTCCGTGCTCAACGTCGAGACCTTCATGAAGCGCACGAGCATCATTTCTTATACGAAGGATGCGCTCGCTGCTGTGGAAGCGGACATCGTGCGCCTCGCGGAGGCGGAGGGTCTCCATGCACATGCCAACGCCGTGCGCCTTCGCAGCAAAGAGAGGACGGACTGATATGCGCCACGCCGAGGTACAGAGAAAGACGAAGGAAACGGATATCGCGCTTCGCATAGAGCTTGACGGCACGGGGCAGTGCTCGGTCGATACGGGGATCGGCTTCTTCGACCACATGCTGACACTCTTTGCCGTGCACGGGCTGTTCGATTTAGAGGTGCATTGCGACGGCGACATCGAGGTGGACGGACACCATTCGGTCGAGGACATCGGCATCGCTTTGGGGCAGGCATTTCGCGAAGCGCTCGGTGACAAGGCGGGCGTGACGCGCTACGGCTCCTTCTACCTGCCGATGGATGAAGCGCTCGCTTTCGCGGCGCTCGACTTGAGCGGCAGAGCCTACCTCGTCTACGACGGGGGCGAGATGGCGCCCGCCGTCGGCGGCTACGATACGGAGCTGACGGAAGAGTTTCTGCGAGCTTTCGCCTTCAACGCAGGCATCACGCTGCATGTCAAGGTGCTCTATGGCAGGAATACACATCATAAGATCGAGGCGATCTTCAAGGCGCTCGGCCATGCACTGCGCCTTGCCGTCGCCAGGGATCCGCGCGTCGAAGGCGTGCCGTCGAGCAAGGGCGTTTTGTAGGAGGCTGGCTATGATTGCGGTCATTGATTACGGCGTGGGGAACCTCTTCAGCGTGGAAAAGGCGCTCGCCCATGTCGGCGCCGAGGCGGAGGTCACGCACGAGGCGGAAAAAATAGCGCAGGCGGAGAAGCTCGTCCTGCCGGGAGTCGGCGCTTTCGGCGACTGCATGAAGCGCCTCGAAGCGACGGGGCTGATCCCCGTGATTCTGCGCGAGATTCGCGAGGGCAAGCCGCTTCTGGGTATATGCGTCGGCCTGCAGATACTTTTCGAGGGCAGCGATGAATCGCCGGACGTTGCCGGCTTGTCTGTCTTTTCGGGCAGGGTGCGCCGCATCGAGGCGCCGCAGCTCAAGATCCCGCACATGGGATGGAACTCGCTGGAATTTAACGAAGCGAACGGCAAGAGCGAAAAGAGTGCGCTTTTCCGCGATATCCAGGAAGGCGCCTACGTCTACTTCGTCCACAGCTACCACGCGGTGCCCGAAGACGCACAGATCATCACGGCGCAGACGACGTACGGCGAGCGCATCACGGCGGCGGTGGCGCAGGAGAATGTCCAAGCCGTCCAGTTCCATCCCGAGAAATCGGGCGCTGTCGGCAGCGCGATCCTGAAGAATTTCGTGAACGCATAGGAGGCGGAAGGTATGCTCATCATTCCGGCGATTGATATAAGAGATGGAAAATGTGTGCGCCTGTTCAAAGGGGATTTTGCGAAGGAAACTGTTTTTTCCGATTGGCCGGAAGAAATGGCGCTCAAGTGGCAGAGTGCCGGCGCGCGCTTCCTGCACCTCGTCGACCTCGACGGCGCTCTGGCAAAGAAGCCCGTGAACCTTGATACCGTCGAGCGCATCATGAAGAGCGTCGATATTCCTGTCGAATTGGGCGGCGGCATCCGCTCGCTGGAAAACATCGACGCCGTGCTAGCGCTGGGGGTCGAGCGCGTGATCCTCGGCTCCGTGGCGGTGCAGGAGCCCGCCCTCGTGGAAGAGGCATGCCGGAAGTACGAGGAGCGCATCGTCGTGGGCATCGACGCCAAAGACGGCATCGTCGCCGTCGACGGCTGGGGCGTCTCGGGCGATGTGGAGGCGGGTGAGCTCGCGCTGCGCATGGTCAAGGCGGGCGTCCGCACGATCATCTACACCGATATTTCGCGCGACGGCACTTTGGCGGGCGTAAACGCCGAGGCGACGGTCGCCCTCGCGAAGGAAAGCGGCGCTGCCGTCATCGCCTCGGGCGGCGTGAAATCCCTCTCGGACATCCGCCGCCTGAAGGCTCTGGAAGGCGAGGGCATCGCCGGCGTGATCGTCGGGAAATCCATCTACACGGGCGCGCTCGATTTGCAGGAAGCCATTGAAATCGCCGGCGGGGAGGGGTAAAATGTATACGAAGCGCATCATTCCCTGCCTCGATGTGAGGAACGGACGCGTCGTCAAGGGCACGAACTTCGTCGGACTGCGCGATGCGGGCGATCCCGTCGAGCTGGCGGCACGCTATGACAGAGAGGGCGCCGACGAGCTCGTGTTTCTCGACATCACGGCGTCGCACGAGGAGCGCTCGACCATCGTTCAGGTGGCACAGGCCTGCGCCTCCGAGATGTTCATTCCGTTCACCGTCGGCGGCGGTATACGCACGCCCGACGACATCCGCAAGCTCTTGAAATCAGGCGCGGACAAGATCTCCTTCAACACGGCTGCCGTGAAGGATCCCGCTGTCCTGCGCCTCGGCGCCGAGCGGTTCGGCAGGCAGTGCATCGTCCTCGCGATCGACGCGCGAAAGAGCGGCGAGGGGCGCTGGGAGGTCTACATCAATGGCGGCAGGACGCCGACGGGCATGGATTGCCTCGAATGGGCGAGGCAGGGCGTCGACCTCGGCGCGGGCGAGATCCTCCTGACGAGCATGGATGCTGACGGCACGAAGGACGGCTACGACATCCCCCTGACGCGCGCCGTTTCGGAAAGCGTCCCCGTGCCCGTCATCGCCTCGGGCGGTGCGGGAAAGCTCTCGCATTTTTATGATGTGCTGACGGAGGGGAAGGCGGACGCCGTCCTCGCCGCCTCGGTCTTCCATTACGGCGAGTTTACCATAAGGGAAGTCAAGGATTATCTGAAGAATCGTGGCGTGGAGGTAAGATTATGAATACTTCTGTTGATATTTCCATGATACATTTTGATGAAAAGGGGCTTGTTCCCGCCATCGTCCAGGAGGAAAACGGCGAAGTGCTGATGCTCGCCTACATGAACGAGGAGTCGCTGCAAAAGACTTTGGAAACGGGCTTCACATGGTTTTACAGCCGCTCGCGCCAAAAGCTCTGGCGCAAGGGCGAGACTTCGGGCAACGTGCAGCAGGTAAAAGAGATCTCCTACGACTGCGACGGCGACACGCTGCTCGTGCGCGTCCATCAGGTGGGCGTCGCCTGCCATACGGGCACTTACTCGTGCTTCAGCGGACGCAGACTCGGCGAGAGTGAGAAGGGCATCGCGCTCGTGCCCGAAGAGGCGCAGACTTCGCTCGCGGAAGTCCTCAACGCCGTCTACCATGTCATTCAGGAGCGGCGCGTCCATCCCGTCGAAGGCTCCTACACGAACTACCTCTTCGACAAGGGGCAGGACAAGATCCTCAAAAAGGTGGGCGAGGAAGCGGCGGAAACGATCATCGCCTCCAAGAACATGGATAAGAGCGACATCCTCTACGAGATGGGCGATCTCTGGTACCACTGCCTCGTGCTCCTCGCTTTCCACAACATCGTGCCCGACGAGCTCTTCGTCGAGCTCATGAATCGCAGGAGCGGCGGCAGCTACCACCAGTTCACGGGCAAGGACGGCGTGCGCCCCGATGTGTGAAATGAAAGGGGACATCGTGCGGCTGCCCGAGCCCGATCTTCTGCCCGATAAAGAAATCAACTTCCTTGAGCTCATCGAGCTGCGCGCGAGCCGCAGGCAGTATACGAAAGAGCCTCTGAGCAAAGCCGAGCTTTCCTATCTCCTGTGGTGCACGCAGGGCGTGAAGATGGTCTGCGAGGGCGGCGGCACGCTGCGCAATGTGCCGTCGGCAGCGGCGCTCCATCCGTTGACGACGCTTCTTTACCTGCAGAATGTCGAGGACGTGCCCGCAGGACTTTATCAATTCATACCCGTAGAGCACGTCTTGAAGCGCATCGCTCTCCCCGAAGAAGCAGCGAACGATGTGCCTGCCGCCTTCGAGCAGCAGGCTATGGTGCGGCAGAGCGCCGCAATCTTCCTGTGGTTCGCGGACATCCTGCGCGGCATACGCACCTATGGGCGCAAGGTCTATGAATACGTCTACCTCGACGCCGGCCACGTCGGACAGAACCTCTATCTGACAGCCGAAGCGCTCGGCCTCGGTGCCTGCGCCGTCGGCAGGTTTGACGAAGGAGCACTGCATCGAGAACTCAAGCTCGACGGGGAAGAGAAAAAAATCGTACACGCCGCCTGCGTCGGCAGGATCTAGCTTTCTCATGCCGATGTGGGCTTGCCTTCCATGCGCATCGTAGGCTATAATGGAAACCGTGATATGTCGGAAGTACGGATAACGGAATCACTGATAAGTTCAGCATGTCATTTTATCCGCAATTCTTATCATCTGAAAACGGGAGGCTTCTTTTCGATGAAAAATACGAAACCGATTTATACCATAGGGCATCGCAACCCCGACACGGACTCCATCTGCTCCGCGATCGGCTACGCTCATCTGAAGCAGGCGCTGGGGGAGAATGTCGTGCCGGCGCGCGCGGGCAAGATCAACGAGGAAACGAAGTTCGCTCTGAACCATTTCCGCGTGGAGCAGCCGCTTCTCATCACCGACCTTTATCCGCGCGTGAAGGACATCACGCTCGACTGCAAGACCGTCGTCAAGGAAAGCGACAGTCTGCGCCATCTCGGCGAAATCATGCGCGAAAATGATTTGAAGTCCGTTCCCGTCGTCGACAAGGAGGAGCAGCTCGTCGGCATCGTGACCGTCAGCGATCTCGCGCAGCGCTACTTCAAAGAGCTCAGCATGCAGAACCTCGCCGATGCGGGCGTCTCCTTCCGCGATGTGATCCACGTCATCGACGGCGAGGCCATCGTCAACGGCGATGAGGGCGGCAAGATTCGCGGCAATGTGCGCATAGCCGCGGGCAGCATCAACATGATTCAGGATGTCATAAAGGAGCACGACGTCGTCCTGATCGGCGACCGCAGGGATGAAACTTTGATCGACTGCCTGAAGCAGGGCATCGACTGCATGATCGTCACGGGCAACGGCAGGATCTCGGCGGGCGTCATCGAGGAAGCGGAAGCGCGCCACATGCTGATCATCAATACGCCCTACGACACTTACACATGCGCGCGTCTCATCAATCAGTGCGTTCCCGTCAAGCGCATCATGCAGAAGGAGCTCATCGCCTTCAAGCCGCTCGACCTCCTGAGCGACATCAAGGGGACGATGGAACAGTACAGCTATCGCAATTATCCCGTCGTGGAAAACGGCAAGCTCGTCGGCCTCGTGAGCAAGGACATGCTCATGGTGCCGGAGCGTGAGCGCGTCATCCTCGTCGACCACAACGAGCGCGGGCAGGCGGTCGAGGGCATCGAGGAGGCAAAGATCCTTGAGATCATCGACCATCACCGCCTCGGCGGCATTCAGACGAGCGAGCCGATCTTCACGCGCCAGGAGCCTGTGGGCTGCACGGCAACGATCGTGGCGAACATGCACTGGCACAGGGACGTCGATATCCCGCCGTCAATCGCGGGTCTGCTCCTCTCGGCAATCCTTTCCGACACCGTGCTCTTCAAGTCGCCGACGTGCACGCCGTACGACAAGAAGACGGCGGAGCGCCTGGCGGAGATCGCCGATGTAGACGTCATGGAATACGGCATGGCGATGCTCAAGGCGGGCTCGGGCATCGGCAACATGTCGCCGCTTGAGATCACGAAGAACGACATGAAGGAATTTCAGATCGGCGATTACCGCGTCATCGTCAGCCAGATCTCTGTCATGGATACGAAAGAGGTCATGGATATCGAGGCGGACATCGTCAAGAGCATGGCAGACATCTGCAAGAAGGAAGGCTACGATCTGAGCCTCGTCATGGTCACGGACATCATCACCGAGGGGACGTACCTGCTCTACACGGGATCGCCTAAGACGCTGATCGGCGAGGCGTTCCACAAGGATGCCAGCGGCACGCATATCTATCTGCCCGGCGTCATGTCGCGCAAGAAGCAGATCATCCCGCCCCTTTCGGAAGCTGTCAAATTGATCAAAAAGCAGTGAGGGCTGTAAAAAGCAGGAAAAGAGGCTGTTGCAGTATGTCTGCGGCAGCCTTTTCGCTTGCGGCTTGCCGCCGAGACGATACGCTCCTTGGATTAGCGAGGTTGATACAGTGGATATTTTTCAAGGTTTGAATCCCATGCAGCGCGAGGCTGTAGAACATCTCGACGGCCCTTTGCTCATCATGGCGGGCGCCGGCTCGGGCAAGACGAAGGTGCTGACGTGCCGCATTGCCAATCTCCTGGCGCACGGCGTGCCGCCTTACCGAATTTTGGCGATCACGTTCACGAACAAGGCGGCGGCGGAGATGCGCGAGCGCGTCGACAGCATGATCGGCGGTCTGGGCAAGGATGTATGGCTCAGTACCTTCCATTCCTTCTGCGCGCGCTTTCTGCGGCGCGAGATCGAGGAGGGCGAGGTCTACAAGAAGAATTTCGTCATCTACGATACAGCGGATTCCAAGACCGTCATCAAAGCCTGCCTCAAGGAACTGAACCTTGATGATAAGCAGTTCGCGCCGGCGAAGGTGCAGAGCGCCATCTCCAACGCCAAGAACCTCATGCTCGGCCCGCGCGCCTACGCGCGTCAGGCGGACACGTTCTATCAGGCGAAGATCGCGGAGCTGTTCGGGCTCTACGACAAGAAGCTGCGTGAAAACAACGCCCTGGACTTCGACGATCTCCTGCTGCTCTCCGTCGACCTGTTGGAAAACAATACGGAACTGCGCCAAAAGTACCAGCAGCGCTTTCGCTACATCCTCATCGACGAGTATCAGGATACGAACGGCGCCCAGTACAGGCTCACGACGCTGCTTGCAGCTGAACACCACAACCTCTGCGTCGTGGGCGATGCCGACCAGTCCATCTACGGCTGGCGCGGCGCGGACATCAGCAACATCCTGAACTTCGAGAAGGATTTTCCCGAGGCAAAGACGATCAAGCTCGAACAGAACTACCGCTCGACGAAAAACATCCTGGCAGCAGCCAATGCCGTCATCGAGAACAACGAGAACCGCAAGCCCAAGAAGCTCTGGACGGAGAATGCCACGGGAGAGAAGATCGTCCTCTACCGGGCGGAAGACGAGCGCGACGAGGCAAGGTTCGTCGTCGATACCGTGCAGAAGCAGAAGACGCTTTTCTCCGTCGCCTACGGCGATATCGCCGTGCTTTACCGCACGAATGCACAGTCGCGCGTCTTCGAAGAGGCCATGATGGCGGCGGGCTTGCCCTACACGATGGTGGGCGGCTTGAAGTTCTACGACCGCATGGAAATCAAGGACATCATCGCCTACCTCCACGTCCTCTACAATCCTTTCGACGCCGTGAGCCTTCTGCGCATCATCAACGTGCCCAAGCGCGGCATCGGCGCCGCGACGATCACCAGTCTCACGCAGTACGCGGCAGAGCGGGAAGAGGCACTCTTCGACGTCCTTTCGAGCCCCGAAGCGCTCGACGCCCTCGGCTTCAAGGCGCGCACGAAGAATCTTCTCGAAGCCTTCGCCGCGCTTCTGTTCGACCTCATGGCGAAGCTCGATACCATGCCACTCTCGGAATTTATCGAAGCCCTGCTCGACGATACGGGCTACATCAAGGATTTGGAGAAGCAGGACACACCCGAGGCACAGACGCGCATCGAGAACCTGCGCGAACTCGTCGGCGTGGCACGCGAGTTTGAAAAGACGGAGGAAGAGCCGTCCTTAGAAAACTTTCTGAATCAAGTCGCTCTCGTTTCCGATGTCGACACGGCGAATATGGAGGACGACCGCGTGACTCTCATGACGCTTCATTCGGCAAAGGGATTGGAGTTTCCTGTTGTCTTCCTCGTGGGCATGGAAGAGGGCATCTTTCCGCATGCGCGCACGCTGCTTGAGCCGAAAGAGATCGAGGAGGAGCGGCGCACCTGCTACGTCGGCATCACGCGCGCCGAGCGCAGGCTCTACCTGAGCTATGCGCGCGAGCGCACGCTCTACGGCAAGAGCAATATCTATCCGCCCTCGCGCTTCCTCGCGGAGATTCCCGAAACCTATATGGAAAAGGCGCGCGTAAGCGGACAGAATGCTTTCGCCCCCGCCGCACGCTTCGGAAAGCCGCAGTCCGCCTTTGAGATCCTGCAAAGCCTGCAGGGAGCGTCGCCTGTCCGCGCCTCTTCGCCGCCGCCCGCCGCGCCGCGGGAGGTGCGCTCTGTCGCAGGCGCGGCGATACGTCCGAACATGGAGGTGGCGTGGCGTGCCGGCGACAAGGCTCGTCACGGCAAGTGGGGCATCGGCACGATCGTTTCGGTCAAGGGCAGCGGCGAAGAGGTCGAGCTCAAGATCGCCTTCCCGGGAATCGGTATCAAGGGGCTTATGCAGAAGTATGCTCCAATTGAGAAAGTCTGAGGCACGCATGGACATCCAAGAGATAAAAAAAGAATTGGCACAGTTGCGGCGGACGATACGTCACCACAATGTGCGCTATTACAACGACGACAATCCCGAAATCAGCGATTATGAATAC
>CAMURM010000030.1 GCA_947097535.1 uncultured Selenomonas sp. | reverse complement strand
CGCTTGAACACCTCGCCGCGCTCCTCGAAGCCGTCGAACATGTCGAAGCTCGCGCACGCGGGCGAAAGGAGCACAACGGCAGGCGGCTTCGCGAGCCGCGCAGCGATGTCGACCGCCGTCTTCATCGAGTAGGCGGCGTCGTGGATGTGCTCCGTCGGAAAGCCCGCCGCGCGCGCGGCAGCGGCGAAGCGCTCCGCCGCGTCGCCGACGAGGATGAGCTCCGTGCAGCGCTCTTTGACGAGCTTCATGAAGTCCGTCAGATCCGTCATCTTGTCGTCGCCGCCCGCAATGAGCACGATGCCGTCCGAGAAGGATTCGAGCGCCTTGATCGCCGAGTCCGTATTCGTCGCCTTCGAATCGTTGTACCACGCGACGCCCGCGAGATCGAGAAAATGCTCGATGCGGTGCTCGACGCCCTTGAAGGAGCGCAGCACGCGGCGAATCGCCTCAGCCTCGACGCCCGCGAGGTGCGCCATCGCTGCCGCCGCGAGCGCGTTCTCGACGTTGTGCGCCCCCTTGATGCCAAGCTCCGCCGTCGTCACGAGCGCGATCTCCTCGCCGCCTTGGCGCAGGACGAGCTTGTCGCCCAGGAGCAAAGCGCCCTCTTCGAGGGCCTCCCTGCGGCTGAAGAAAAATACGGGGCACGCGGCACGCTCCTTCATCGAGCGCGTCCTCTCGTCGTCATAGTTCAGGACGAGCCAATCGCCTTTTGCCATTTCGCGGAAAAGCCGCTCCTTCATCGCCTGATAGACTTCCATCGAGCCGTGGCGCTTGATGTGGTCAGGCGTCACATTGAGGACGGCGGCGACCTTCGGACGGAAGTGCTCCGTCGCCTCCATCTGGTAGCTCGAAATCTCGGCGGCGATTGCGCCGCCCTCGCCCGCCTCCAACACGGCTTCCGACAGCGGATAGCCGATGTTGCCGCCGACGCGCGTCTTCTCCTTGCCGAACTTCTCGGCGAGCAGCAGCCCCAGGAGCGTCGTCGTCGTCGTCTTGCCGTTCGTTCCCGTCACGGCGAAGATCGGCGACTTGGCAAGTACCGCCGCCAATTCCACTTCGCTCGTGATGCGTATGCCGCGCCGCTTCGCCTCCTCGGCGAGCGGGATGGCAACGGGAACGGCGGGCGAGAGCACGAGAAGATCGCAGCTGTCCAGGAGCGCGGCTTCCTGTGCGCCGAAAATCAGCCCGATGCCGAGTGCGCGAAGCTCCGAGACGTCTTCTTTGATCGCCGCCTCGTCCTTCGCGTCGGAAAGCGTGACCTTCGCGCCGAGCCTCTTGAGAACCTTCGCCGCCGCAAAGCCGCTGATCCCAGCGCCGATGACGAGAACCTTCTTTCCTGTGAAATCCGTATCGAGATGCAATATGCTTCCTCCTCGCTTTCTCTCTTCCCCGCAGCCGAGGGAGGCTTTCCAAGATGTCAGACGTCTGCCTGCGTCAATATGCAAGCCATGCGCCGAGCGCCGCAAAGACGGCACCGACGAGCCAGAACGTATGGACGACGCGCGTCTCCTGCCACCCCTTTAGCTCGAAGTGGTGATGAATCGGGCTCATGAGGAAGACACGCTTTCCCGTCGTCTTGAAGGAGATGACCTGGATGATGACGGAAAGCGCCTCGGCGACGAAGACGATGCCGATGACGGCGAGCAAAATTTCCGTATGCGTGAGAATGCCGAGCGCGGCGATCGCGCCGCCGAGCGCCAAGGAGCCCGTATCGCCCATGAAGACGCGGGCCGGATGATGATTGAAGCGCAAAAAGGCGCACGAAGCGCCCGCAATCGCCGCCGCGAACACGGCAAGCCCCGTCGCACTGAAGGCGAGCGCGACCGCCATGTAGGCGAGCGCGGCGATCGTGACCGTGCCCGCAGCGAGCCCGTCGAGGCCGTCCGTGAGGTTCACGGCGTTGCTCGTGCCGACGAGCACGAAGAGCACGAGCGGGTAGTAGAAGAGTCCGATGTCAAGCTCCGCGTGTACGAGCGGCAGCCAGACCGTCGTCGCAATGCCGAGTTCATGCTGTGCGAAAAAAATGACGACGACGGCGATGACGATCTGCCCCAAGAGCTTCTGCCGCGCCTTGAGGCCAAGGTTGCGCTTCTTCACGACCTTGATGTAGTCATCGAGGAAGCCGAGCGCGAAGTGCCCGAGCATCACGAAGAGCGCGAGCCATACGCCCGCCGTCAAGGGAGCGGCGGCAAGCGTCGCGAACGTGATGGCGGCGATGATCATGACGCCGCCCATCGTCGGCGTGCCGCTCTTCGCCTGATGGCTCTTCGGCCCCTCCTCACGTATGCTCTGCCCGAACTTCAGCTTGTGCAGTTCGGGAATCACGAAGGGGCCGGCCGCGAGCACGAGGACGGCGGCGAGCGCCGCCGCTCCTGCAAGAGAAAGCGCCGTCGTATTCACGTCCATCATTTGCCTGCCTCCAGCGCCTTCTTCAACACGGGGATGATCTCATCCATCTTCATGCCGCGCGAGCCTTTGAAGAGCACGGCGTCGCCCGGCTGCAGGATCTCTTTGAGCCTTGTCGCCGCCGCCTCGTGCGACGCCATGCGCTCGACGAGCGGCACGCCGCCCGCCTCTGCGGCCTCTGCGATGAAGCGGCTCTCCTCTCCGCGTGAGAGGACGGCGGCAAAGCCCAGATGCGCTGCCTCCTCGCCCACGCTCGCGTGGCCGCTCTTCGACGCGCTGCCGAGTTCGAGCATGTCGCCGAGGACGGCGATCTTCCTGCCCGCGAACATCTCGGCGAGCGTTTTTAAGGACGCGCGTGTCGATGCGGGACTCGCATTGTAGGCGTCGTTGACGAAGGTGTATGCGCCGCACTTCTCGACGGCAAAGCGCATCTTCTGCGCAGGCGGCACGGCGAGTCCGCGCCGGACATCCGCGAGCGAAAGGCCGAGCACGCGAGCCGCAGCGATGGCGGCGAGCGCATTCGACACGTTGTGTCGGCCGGGCATCGGCAGGAAGAGCTCGTGCCGTTCCAGTCGCCCGCGCTCGTTTTTCCATTCCAGCATGAATCTCATGCCGCCGTCGGCCTTGCCGACAGCGACGGCACGCACATCGGCATCGCGCGAAAGCCCGAAGGTCACGACGCGCACGCCCGCCTTCGCCTTCTCGCGCATCGCCAGGACGCGCGCATCGTCGGCATTCAGTATGACCGTGCCGCCCGGCTCCACAGCCTCGACAAGCTCCGCCTTCGCCCTCGCGATATTCTCGATCGAGCCAAGAAGCTCCATGTGCACCTCGCCGACGTTCGTCACGATGGCGACGGTCGGCGCGGCGAGCGGCGCGAGCGCAGCGATCTGCCCGAGTCCTCTCATGCCGATCTCGACGACAGCCGCCTCGTGCGCGGCGCGAAGGCCAAGGAGCGTCAGCGGCAGACCGATCTCGTTGTTGTAGTTCGCCGCCGTCTTCTGCACAAGAAGGCGTGCGCCGAGCACGGCAGCCGTCAAGTCCTTGGTCGTCGTCTTGCCGTTCGATCCCGTGATGGCGACGACGGGGATGGAAAACGTCCTGCGCCACGCGGCGGCGATCCGCTGATAAGCGAGCAGGGTGTCCTTCGCCTTGAGCACAACGCCCGTCTTCGGCAGCTTCGCCTCGGGCGTATCAGCCGCCACGAGAACGCCCGCCGCGCCCTTTTCGACCGCCTGCGCCGCGAAGTCCGCGCCGTCAAAGCGCTCGCCTCGAAGCGCGACGAAGAGCGATCCCGACGCAATCTTTCGCGTATCCGTCACGATGTCGGAAAATACGATATCCGCCGCCGTGCGCACGGCTTCGGCCTTTGCCGCACGCTCGACGTCGGCGAGCGAAAAGCGCATCACATAGCTTTTTTCCCGCGCGGCGACGGCCTCGCGTGCGACCTCCTTGTCGTCGAAGTGGATCGTCTTGTCCTTCAAGATCTGGTAATTCTCGTGCCCCTTGCCCGCGATGATGACGATGTCGTCCTTTTCGGCGAGCGCCACGGCACGCACGATCGCCGTGCGGCGGTCGGCGATTTTTTCATGGCGCTTGTCGCCGATCTTCTCAAGCACGCCGACCTCGACCTCATCGAGGATGCGCGCGGGATCTTCCGTGCGCGGATTGTCCGATGTCACGAGCACGACATCGGAAAGCGCCGCCGCGATGCGTCCCATGATCGGCCGCTTCGTGCGATCGCGGTCGCCGCCGCAGCCGAACACCGTGAGGATGCGTCCCGCCGCAATCTCACGCGCCGTATTCAGGATGTTCTCCAAGCCGTCGGGCGTATGCGCATAGTCGACGATGATGGAGAACGCCTGCCCCGCATCGACGAGCTCGAAGCGCCCGGGCACGCTCTTGAAAGCTTCGAGCGCCCTCTTGATCGCCTCGGGCGCGATCCTTTCCGCGAGCGCCGCGCCGACGGCGCTCATGACGTTGTAGACATTGAAGATTCCCGTGACGCCGAGCGAAAGATCCATCCTGCCGAAAGCGCCTGCAAGCGTCAGCTCCATGCCCCGCGCATGGACGCGGATGTTCTCGGCGCGAAGGGCGGCTTCCTTCTTCACGGCATACGTGAGATGCGCACACTTCGCATGGGCGAGCATCGTCTCGCCCGCCGCATCGTCATCATTGACGACGGCTGTCTTGCCCTCCTTCGCGCCCTTGCGGCTCACAAGGTCGAAAAGGCGCGCTTTCGCGCGCTTGTAGTTTTCGAGCGTCTTATGGTAGTCGAGATGATCCTGCGTGAGGTTCGTGAATACCGCCGTATCGAATTCGATGCCCGCCACGCGGTTCTGATCGAGCGCATGCGAAGAGACCTCCATGACGACGAAATCCATGCCGCGCCGCGCCATATAGGCAAGCGTTCGCTCCAGGACGACGACGTCGGGCGTCGTATTGTGAATCGGCAGAGCCTCATCCTCGACAAGGATCTGAATCGTGCCGATGAGTCCGACCTTGTACCCCGCCTCGCGCAGGATGGCACGCGTCATGTAGCTCGTCGTCGTCTTGCCGTTCGTGCCCGTGATGCCGATGATGCGCATCTTTCGCGACGGGTAGTCATGGAAAAACGGCACGATGACCTCAAGCGCCGCCGCAAGATTTGGCACGCGAAGAACTGCCGCCGCACCCTCGGGAATCTCGATCCCGCGCTCCGTCAGAATCGCGCACGCGCCCTTCTCGACCGCCTGCGCGATAAAGGAATGGCCGTCGACATGCAGCCCCTCGATGGCGACGAAGAGCGTCCCTTCTGTCACCTCGCGCGAATCGTGCACGATGTCCGCGATCTTCGCAGCTGCATCTCCCTTGATTTCAGCGCCCTCGACGAGCGCCGCCAACTCGGCAAGCGTCTTCATTGCCATCCCTCCATGAAATTTATCGGACCTATTCCTTCGCACCTGTCGCAAAGTAGACCGTCTTCGGCGTGCTCATGCCGAGCTTTTCCGTCGCGATGCGGCGCACGCGCTCGGGCGATTTCATCTGTGCGATCTCAATCTTCAGATGCTCATTTTCCTTTTCGAGCGTTTCCGCCTGCTGCTGGATCTTCACGAGATCGTAGCCGCGGCTCGCCGTGATGCCGCTTCGGATCGTCACCGCCATCGCCATGATAGAGACCAGCGCGAGCAGCAAGAAGCAGCGGGAGCGCAGATGCGTGTTGAGCGTCGGCCGCCTCTTAGGAGGCGGCGCAGGCTTCTCGATCCGCTGCGGCTGCAGCTCCTCCTCATAATACTCATACTCCCTTTGTCTTGCGAGCATCTGTCGATCCCTCCTTGATAGCGGTGCTGCCGCTTCCTGCAGCCTCCGCCTGCTTCCTCATGCGCCCTCCGCCGAAGAGCGGCTTCCTATAATTTCTCAGCCACGCGCAATTTCGCGCTCTTGGCGCGTGGATTTTCTGCAGCTTCTGCGGCGCTCGGCTTCTGCGCCTTGCCCAAGAGCCTGACCTTAGGCTCGTGACCGCAAACGCAGACGGGAAGCCCGGGCGGGCAGATACAGCCGCGTGCAAGTTCCTTGAATGTCTGCTTGACGATGCGGTCTTCGAGCGAGTGAAACGTGATGACGGCGATCCTGCCGCCCGCGCGGAGCGCGTGCACGGCGCTCTCGACGCTCCCGCGCAGGATGCCGAGTTCATCGTTCACCTCGATGCGAAGCGCCTGGAAGATGCGCTTCGCCGGATGACCGACAGCCGCGCGCCGCACGCCCTTGGGCACAGCGCGGCAGACGATGTCGACGAGCTCGCCCGTCGTCTCGACGGGACGCTCCGCGCGCGCCTTGACCACAAACTCGGCGATGCGCTTCGCCCAGCGTTCCTCGCCGTAGTCGCGGAAGATGCGCCAAAGCTCCGCCTCGTCATATTCGTTGACGACCTCGTGCGCCGAGAGGAGACGCGACGTGTCCATACGCATGTCGAGAGGCGCGTCCTGCATGTAGGAAAAGCCGCGCTCTGCCGTATCGATCTGATGCGACGACACGCCGAGGTCGAAGAGCACGCCGTCGACAGATGTGACGCCGAGGTTTTGCAGAACCGAGGCAAGCGCACGGAAATTCGAGCGCACGACATCGACACGGCACGAAACGTCGGCAAGCCGCTCCTTCGCCGCCTGGATTGCCGCCTCGTCCTGATCGAGTCCGATGAGCCGTCCTGCGGGAGAGAGCCTGTCAGCGATACGCCGCGCATGACCCGCGCCGCCCAGCGTACAGTCAACATAAGTGCCCGCAGGCTTCACGGCGAGAGCCGCCAGAATCTCCTCCGGCATCACGCTCGTATGGCGAAACTCCATGCACTCACCTCAAATCCCGAGATCCGTCAGCGTCTCCGCGATCTTCGTGACCATCGGATTCACCTCGGCGTTGTAAGCATCCCAAGCCGTGCGGCTCCAAATTTCGGCGCGCGTCATGACGCCGTTCAGGACGACGTCCTTCTTGAGACTCGCATAGGCGCGCAGGTTCGCGGGCACGAGGAAGCGCCCCTGCCTGTCCAATTCCAGCTTGCGTGCACCCGCAAAGAAGAAGCGGGCAAAGGCGCGAGCCTCGGGCTTCGACATCGGCAGCGCCTTGAGCTTCGCCGACAGCCGCTCCCATTCCTCCTCGCCGTAGAGAAAGAGGCAGTTGTCAAGCCCCTTCGTGATGACAAACGAGCTGCCGAGTTCCGGGCGAAAATCCACAGGCAGTATCACGCGCCCCTTCGCGTCGATTGTATGCGTGTATTCACCCATCAACATCTCGCTTGCCACCTCCTTCACCAGTGCTCTCTATATTAAACCACATTTCCCCACTTTTCGCCACTTCATTGTCTAGTTTTAATTCTTTCTTTCCTGTCTTTTTCCTGCCTCTCTCTTTCATTTTTTTCATCATGCGCCCATTTGCCGCAAAAAATAAAGAGAAAGCACCCCCTTTACCAAAGGCAAGGGACTGCTTTCCCATAACTCCAAACCGGCGAATGACTTGCACACGAACAGGCAAATATGCTATACCGGCGGCGAATGAGATAGCTGTCATAGCACGCGAAAAGCCCCCAAGCTGAACCCTTGGGGGCTTTTCTGTTCCCATTGTGCAGGCAGGGACTGACACTGTGTTCACTCTATGCGGTTTGTCTATTTCATTGCAGGGATGGCCGGCGGCTGTTTCAAGCTAATCGCCTCTTTAAATCCTTTTACTCCGCCGCTCTTTTGCCAAACCGTCGAACTATCGCCGCAAAGCAGTCTCGGAGTAGAACCATCCACCCGCGTAAGGCTGTATTTTTGATTTCCTTTGTTCGAACTCTCTACGATCGGCGTCATCTTTCCCTCTGCCTCAAGTACGCTGTCCTGCCAGATTCCGACATTTCCCGTACGGAAGGAAATATCGCCGCCGTTGACGGCAGACTCCCACAGCGACAGCGTATTATCTCGCGTGACAGCGATTTCTTCATGCAATTCTTTGCCATCCGCTCCCCGAGAAATGCGGATGCTCTCGCCGATGCTGAGATCTATCGTATCTGCATTGACTTCACAATCGTTCAGCAGATAGACCGCGCCACTCATACTCCGAAAGACCTTCGCACGAATGATGCTGTTCGAAAGATAGAACGGCGCACCGCGAGTGACCTCTATATCCTCCGCTGTGTCAGCCATTTCTCCGACGCGGATCTGCACGCGATCTGCCACAAGGCTGCTATCCTGCATTACCATCTTTGTCGCTGCAAGCTCCACATTCGTCCCATCGATTTGCGCCGCCTCGATGCTCAAGCCGCCGTCGCCGATAATCGTCAGCGGATGGCTGCCTGTCTGACTGATCTTGCCGCGCAACATCGCCACCTTGCTGGCGGGTACATGAGCCACGAGCGCCCCGCCCGTGGTATCAAAATGCAGTTCCTCCGCCGCTACGAGGTCAAAGTCCGTCCAGTCGATGACACTGTTCTCCGTTGTGCGAATCGTCGCGCCGCTAGCGGGAGCCGCGAGTGTTCCCCGATCGATGATGACATTTCCCTGCACGAGTGTGCCGCCCGTCGGCATAGCGAACGCCGTTCCTGTAAATGCAAGCGCGGCGGCCATCATCAGCGTTCCCATACGCAGGGAATGCTGCGCACACAGACGCCATTTTTTCATAGAACCCCTCTCCTTTCGATCGCTCGCTGAAACCATTTTTCAACAATCTATAGATTTCTTCGCCAATGACCAGAAATCCTTTTTTGATGCGATAGATTTACAACATCCCCACTTCTACCGCTTCTGCCAGCCGGAATGCTCGAAAACCGGCAGATAGCGCAGTCGCTTCTGAAACGATCCTTCCGTGTTTTCCGTATGGAAGATCGGCACGCGGTCGATGGCGTAGAGGTTGCTCGCGCGATCCGCGTTGCCGTAGCGCACGGTGAACGCCATCTTGTAGCCCGCTTCCTTCACGAGATTCGCGATGTGCAGGTTGTACGCGCCCCCCGGGTAGGCGAAACATGTGACCGTCTTGCCGAGCTTCTCCTCGATCATGCGCTTCGAGGCGGAAAGCTCCTCCTTGACCTCGTCATCCGTGAGACTCGTCAAAGCACGGTGTGTCATCGTGTGCCCCTCGATGGAAAAGCCGTGCTGTTCCATCTCGCGCAGCTGTTCCCACGTCAGATAGCCCTTCTTCTTTCCCACCATCTCCGTGACGACGAGGATCGTCGCCTTAAAACCATACTTCTTGAGAATCGGGTACGCCTTCTCATAGTTGTCGACATAACCGTCGTCAAATGTGATCATCACGGGCTTTTCGGGCAAATCGCCCGCTCCCGTCAATGCGCCGTAAAGCTCTTCGGGCGTGATCGACTGGAAGCCGTTCTTCTTGAGCCACGCCATCTGACGCTCAAAGTCCTTCGGTGCAACGGCGAGTGAATGATCCATATCGTTGACCATGTGGTAGTTCAGGATGCGCACCTTCGCCCCCTGCTCGACTTCCTGCGCGATACGCGCGTCAATATCCCCCGTGCCCGCCGCCAGAAGCAGCGCAAAGGACAGCACGAAGAGCGGCAGAAACCGCCGCAAAAATTTTGTCATGAAACCCCATGAGGTCAAGCCGAAGGCGCAGACCGATTGACTAGGCTTCTGTAAGGGCGGCGCACAAAGTCCACGAAGCGGACGTTTGTGCGTGTAGTTTGTCATTCGCTTGTCCTCCCTCAGTCGCGAATCGCATTGGCAATCGTCGCCGCCTTGACGGCAGCCGCCTTTATGGCATCAGCATCCGCCCCCGTGACGTTGACATTCTTCGTGACCTTCGCCTCGTAGCTCTCGCCGCGCACGATGTCCGCGAGGTCGATGCCCGTCGCCGCCTTGACCGTCTGAAACGTCTTTGCCATAACGAGCGGCACATTGTCTGCCATCGGCTCGACCGCAGAGGCGCTGCTGCCGCCGATGATGGATACATTGCCGATGCGCTCAAGCGGCTTTGCCACTTCCGAAGCGATCTGCGGCAGAATCTCAACGATCATCTGCGCCATAGCCGCCTTGCCGTATTTCTTCAGCGCTTCTGCCTTGCGATCCATCGCAGCGGCTTCCGCCTCGCCTTTCGCCTGAATTGCGGCAGCTTCAGCCTCGCCCTGCGCCTTGATTCCTGCCGCCGCCTGCTCCGCCGCATAGCGCGAGGCCTCCGCCTCTGCCTTTTGGGCTTCTGCCTTGCGCTGTGTTTCATAAAGGGCAGCTTCCGCCTCACGCTGACGCTTGGCAAGATCGGCCGCCGCCTTCTGCTCGACGGCATATTTTTCTGCATCCGCCTGCTTCTGAATCTGCGCCGCAAGCTCCTGCTCACGCACGGACACCTGCTGCTTCTTCAGCTCCTGCTC
>CAMURM010000029.1 GCA_947097535.1 uncultured Selenomonas sp. | reverse complement strand
GCGCGCACCCTCGGCGAGGGCGAGGACGTCGTGCGCATCATGACGATACACAAGAGCAAGGGTCTCGAATTTCCCGTCGTCATCGTTGCAGGGCTCGGCTCGAAGTTCAACATGCGCGACGCGGCGGACGATCTGCTCATGCACCGCGAGCTGGGGCTTGGACTCTACCGCACGGAGCGCGAAAAGTCGCTGCGCTACTCGACCTTCGCGCGCGAGGCGGTCGCCGAGCGCATCCGGCAGGAGAGCAAGGCGGAGGAGCTGCGCGTCCTCTACGTGGCGATGACGCGCGCGCGCGAAAAGCTCATTCTCGTGGGTTCGACGAAGAAGCTCGCCGCGCGCGCGGAAGGCTGGTGCAGCTACGTCACGCTGACGAAGCGTGAGCTGCCCGCCTACGCGGCGCTTGAGGCGGACTCCTTCCTCGACTGGCTCGGCATGACGGTCGCTCGCCACGCGGACGGTTCCCCCCTTTGGGAGTGTGCCTCTCTCGTCGAAAAGCGCGTCGCGCCCGCTGGCGAGGATGATTCGCGCTGGCAGGTCGAGCTCGTGCCCGCCGCCGCTGTCACGAGCGTCAGCGCTGCCGTGCCCGCAGAGGATGACGTCTTCGAGAAGCTGAGAAAAGGAGAGCCTTTGCCTGCGAGCGATGAGAAGGAGGACGTGGAGCGACTGCTCTCGTGGCAGTACCCGCCGCACGGCGTCGCCGACGTGCCGGCGAAGCTCTCCGTCACGGAGCTCAAGCGCCGCTTCGCTGCCGAGGATGCGGCGGCGGAGAAGCCTTACATGCCGCTTGCGGAAAAGAACGGCGGCTTCGCGCGCACCGTCTTCAAGCGCCCCGACTTCCTGCAGGAGAAGACGGGGCTGTCGGCGGCGGAGTACGGCACGCTCATGCACCTCGTGCTGCAGCACATCGACCTCGCCGGCGACAGCAGCCGCAAGGGTCTGGCTGCGCAGCTCGCGGCGATGGCGGAAAGGGAGCTGCTCCTGCCCGAGCAGGCGGCATTCGTCCGCCTCAAGATGGTCGAAGCCTTCCTGCACTCGCCGCTCGGCAGCCGCATGAAAGGGGCGCGCCGCCTCTGGCGCGAGCTGCCCTTCAGCCGCAGGCTCGAAGCGCGCCGCTTCTACCCCGCAGCTGAGCCCGAGGCGCGCATCTTCGTCCAGGGCATCATCGACGTGCTCTTCGAAGACGAAAACGGCGCCCTCGTGCTCCTCGACTACAAGACGGACAAGGACACGAGCCCAGCCGTTGTGCGCAAAAAGTACCGCCTGCAGATCGACCTCTACACGGAGGCGGTAGAAGCGATCCTCAGGCGCAAGGTTGATGAGCGCTATCTCTATCTGCTTCAGGACGGCGGGATTGTGAAGCTCTGAAAGGTTAAGGAAGCGCTGATAAATTCAAACAGCCATAAGGGCGAAGGAGTACGATGGCAAAACAGAAAATGAGCGTTTACACCTTTTTATTTTTTGGATATATGGATATGATTTTGCTTCAATGATATAATGGACGAAACAGGAAATTTTTCATGCTTGAAAGGCGATCGCTTTCATGGGAGGGGCGGGCGTATGCAGTATTTCTACTTGATTTTTGCAATCGCAGCCTTGGCCGGCGGCGCCTGGCTCGGCTATGAGGGGGCGTTTTGGAAGGCGGGTGTGACGCTTTTTCTCAGTGCTTTTGCGTTTTTCCACGCGAAGAAGCTGCGCGGCAGGAAGCAGCGACTGCAGCTGAAGCGCTCCGCTCTGCAGAAGCTGCCCGATGCGCGCGCCGAGCTTCTGGAGGCGAGTTTTGCCAAGGCGGTGGGCGACTACGACAGCCTGCAGGCATTGCGCCCGCAGATCAAGGATCGCGAGATGACGCAGGAGCTCGTCGCCCTGCAGCATGTCGCGGACAACATGCTGCGCTATTTGGAGCGCAACCCGGAGCGCATGGCGGCGGCGGAAGACTTCATCGAGATTTATCAGGAGAAGGCGGTCGTCATGCTGCGCCAGTACATCGACCTTGAGGAATCGCAGCTCACTTCCGACGAGGTGCTGCAGGCGAAGGCGCGCGTCAAGACGATGCTTTCTTCCCTGCGTGCGACGTACGAGGAGGAGTTCAGGCGCGTTCTCAACTATCAGCTCCTGGATCTCAACGCCGAGCTCGATGTGCTGCAGCACTCGATGAAGGGGCAGACGGCGGGCGCGGCGCGCGTTGTGCCCACAGTGCAAGAGGCGCCTTTCGTGCGCCGTGGCGCGGTGCGCCCGCTGCAGGAGGCGACTAAGATGCCCCTCATCCTGCAGAAGGTATCGAGCCTCGCACGCGGTACGAGCGCCATACCGCAGGAGCTTTACTGGCAGATCGTGCGCCGCAAGTTCAAGGCGTCGCTGCTCGGCATATTCTTCGGCGGCATCGGCGCGCATAAGTTCTTCCTCGGCAAGAATTTTCAGGGCGTCAGCTACATCCTCTTCCTCTGGACGGGGCTGCCGATCTTCGTCGGCTTCATCGAGGGCGTGCGTTGGCTCTTCATGTCTGTGGATGATTTTTACTTCGATTATTGTGATGAGATGGATTAGACGGAGGAGAGGGAGACATGGCGGAAATCAATCTGGAAGACCTATTGAGCAAGAAGCAGGCGCAGCCGCAGGAAAAGGCGCTCGACCTCGCGCCCGAAAAGGAGCTTGCGCGCATCGCGCAGGCGGTCGAGGAACTGACGCCTGCGGAGCGTGCCGAGGTGGAGAAGATCAAGGAGGGGCTAGACCTCACGGACTCGGCGGCGATCATCGACTTCGGCACGGCGGCGCAGAAGAACATCGCCGACTTTTCGGACAGCATTCTTTGCAACGTGCGTGCGAAGGACAGCGGCTATGTCGGCGAGCTCCTCGGCGAGCTTCTGACGAATGTCAAGAGCTTCGAGCCGAAGTCATCGGACGGCGGCTTCCTGAAGAAGCTGCCGCTCGTCAGCTCCCTCGTCGGCAAGGCGGAGACGATGATGCAGAGCTACGAGAAGGTGTCCGTGCAGGTCGAGAAGGTCAAGACGTCGCTGCAGAAGGCGCGCATGCTCATGATGAAGGACGTCACGATGCTCGACGGCCTCTTCGCGAAGAATCTCGAATACTTCAAATTGCTGGAGCTCTACATCCGCGCGGGCGAGGAGAAGATGCAGGAGATGCGCGAGGTGACGCTGCCGAAGCTGCGCGCGCAGGCTGCCGCGTCGAGCGATCCGATGGCGGCGCAGGTCGTCAGCGATTTTGAGAGTTCCGTTGAGCGCTTTGAGAAGAAGGTGCACGACCTCAAGATCAGCAAGACGATCTCCATCCAGACGGCGCCGCAGATCCGACTCATACAGAACAACGACAAGGTTCTCATCGACCGTGTGCAGAGTGCGATCTACAACTCGATTCCGCTGTGGAAGAATCAGATGGTCATAGCGCTCGGTCTTGCGAACCAGAAGAGGGTTCTTGAGATGCAGCATTCGGTCAATGAGATGACGAACGACCTTTTGAAGAAGAATGCAGAAATGCTCAAGATCGGCACGATCGAGACGGCGAAGGAGAACGAGCGCAGCATCGTGGACATCGAAACGGTGCGCAAGGTGAACGACGACCTCGTGACGACGATCGAGGAAACGCTGAAAATCCAGCAGGAAGGCAGGGCGAAAAGGCGCGCGGCGGAAGCCGAGCTCATCGAGTTGGAAGGCAGACTCAAGAAGGCGCTCGAGAGCACGCTCGACGGGCGAAGCGGTTGACAGCGTTTCCTTTCATCTGCTATCATGAGGTTGGAAAGAAAAGGAGATGGATTTTGATGAAAGCAGCTCTTTTTATGGGCAGTGACTCGGACTGGCCGATCATGAAACCGGCGGTGGAGCTCCTCAAGGAGTTCGGCGTTGAGGTCGACGTCGTCGTGGCGTCGGCGCACCGCACGCCGGCGAAGGTGCACGAGTATGCGGCAGCGGCACGCGAAAACGGCGTCGGCGTCATCATCGCGGCGGCGGGCGCAGCGGCGCACTTAGCGGGCGTCATCGCGAGCTACACGACGCTTCCCGTCATCGGCGTGCCGATCAATGCGACGCCCCTGAACGGGCTTGACGCGCTCCTGAGCACGGTGCAGATGCCGTCGGGCATTCCCGTCGCGACGATGGCAGTCAACGGCGCGAAGAACGCGGCTATCTTCGCCCTCGAAATCTTCGGCGCTAAGGACGCTGCCGTCGCCGAGAAGCTCGAAGCGTACCGCGAAAAGCTCCGAGAGGGCGTTGCAAAGAAGGCGGCGCGCGTCGCGGCTCAAGTCAACCAGTGAGAAGTATAACGGAGGACAAAAGATCATGAGCAAAAAAGTTCTGTACGAAGGCAAGGCAAAGATCATGTACGAGACGGAGAACCCCGACGAGCTCCTCGTCTATTACAAGGACGACGCGACGGCAGGCAACGGCGCGAAAAAGGGCACGATCGTCGATAAGGGCGTCATGAACAACAAGATCACGGCTTTTTTCTTTGACCTCCTGAAGAAGAACGGCATTGACCACCACTTGATCAGCATGCCGAGCGAGCGCGAGATGATCGTCAAGAAGCTCGACATCATCCCGCTTGAGGTCGTCGTGCGCAACATCGCGGCGGGCAGCCTTGCCGAGCGCCTCGGTCTCGATGAGGGCACGAAGATGGCGATTCCGATCGTGGAGCTTTATTACAAGAGCGACGAGCTCGGAGACCCGATGATCAACCATTACCACGTCAAGGCGATGGCGATGGCGACGGATGAGGAAATCCGTGAGATCGAGAGCCAGGCGCTGAAGGTCAACGAGATCATGACGGAATATCTGAAAACGAAGAAGATCACGCTCGTCGATTTCAAGCTGGAATTCGGCAGGGACAAGACGGGCACGATCGTCCTCGCGGACGAGATTTCGCCCGACAACTGCCGCTTCTGGGACAGCGATACGAACGAGAAGCTCGATAAGGATCGTTTCCGCCGCGACCTCGGCAACGTGGAGGACGCCTACAAGGAAATCCTGCGCCGCCTGACGGGCGAGGAGAGATAACGACGAGAGCCCGCCGCCATTTCATCGGATGGCGGTGGGTTCGTGTATTTCTTTGCGTTTTTTTCTTTTGTGTTGGAGGACAGAATGGAAAAGAAACTTACCTACCGCGATGCGGGCGTCGACATCGACGCGGGCAATGAATCCGTCCGACTCATCAAGGACAGCGTGCGCGCGACGTACCGCCCCGAAGTGCTCGGCGATCTCGGCGGCTTCGGCGGACTCTTCGCGCTGCAGGCGGGCAAATACAAGGAGCCCGTGCTCGTTTCGGGCACGGACGGCGTGGGCACGAAGCTGCGCCTTGCCTTTATGCTCGACAAGCACGATACGGTCGGGCAGGACGCCGTCGCCATGTGCGTCAACGACATCCTCGTGCAGGGTGCGGAGCCGCTCTTCTTCCTCGACTACCTCGCCGTCGGCAAGCTCGTCCCCGAGCAGGTGGCCGCTGTCGTCAAAGGCGTTGCCGCCGCCTGCAAGGAGTCGGGCTGTGCGCTCATCGGCGGCGAGACGGCGGAGATGGCGGGCTTCTATGCGGACGGCGAGTACGACATCGCGGGCTTTGCCGTCGGTGCTGTCGAGAAGTCGAAGATCATCACGAGCGAGCGCGTCCGAGAAGGCGACGTACTGCTCGGACTGCCGTCCTCGGGCGTCCACTCGAACGGCTTCTCTCTCGTGCGCAAGATCTGCTTCGAGCACAAGGGCTTCACGGGCGATGAGAAGTTCCCCGAGCTTTCCAAAACGCTCGGCGAGGAGCTTCTGACGCCGACACGGCTCTATCCGCGCGTGTGTCTGCCGCTCATCGAGAAGTTCGACATTCATGGCATGGTGCACATCACGGGCGGCGGCTTCTACGAAAATATCCCGCGCGCCCTGCCCGAGCATCTTGCGGCGGAGGTCGATGCTTCCGCTTGGCAGACGCCTCCGATCTTCCGCCTGCTGCAAGAGTGGGGCAATGTCGATGGACATGAGATGTACCGCACGTTCAACATGGGCGTCGGCATGGTCATCATCGCCGCGCCCGAGGAGGCTGCGAAGATTCGCGCTCACCTTGCGTCAGCGGGCGAGGAGGTCTACGAGATCGGCTGTGTTAAGAAGGGCGCGCACGATGTGACGGTCAAAGGCGGGGTTCTCGATGCGTAAGGAAGTTCTTGGCATCCTGTGCTCGGGGCGCGGCACGAACCTCGAATCCATCATCGCGGCGCAGAATAGGGGCGAGATTCGAGCGGACATCGCCGTCGTGCTGACGGACAAGCCCGAGGCGAAAGCCCTGGAGCGCGCGGCGAAAGCGGGCATCGCGCACCTTTGCATCGACCGCAAGGCGTGCGCTGCGCGCGAGGAGTTCGAGGAAAAGCTCGTCACGGCGCTCGAAGAGGCGGGCGTGACGCTCGTTGTGCTCGCGGGCTTCATGCGCATTCTGAGCCCGCTCTTCGTGCGCCGCTTTCAAGGGCGCATCCTGAACATTCATCCGTCGCTTTTGCCGTCCTTCGGCGGCGCGCACGCGCATCGCGACGTGCTCGCCTACGGCGTCAAGGTCTCGGGCTGCACGATCCACTTCGTCGACGAGGGCATGGACTCGGGGCCGATCATCCTGCAGGCGGCTGTGCCTGTCATGGATGACGATACGGAAGATACGCTCGCCGCGCGGGTGCTGGAGCAGGAACATATCCTCTATCCGCGCGCCATCGCGCTCTATGTGGATGGGCGGCTCAAGGTGGAAGGCCGCCATGTGACGATTTTGGAATAAGCTATTTGTTTGTTGTAGACGAAAGGTGGAGGTTGACCATGAAAATCAAGCGTGCTCTCATCAGTGTATCAGACAAGACGGGCGTCGTCGATTTCGCGCGCCGGCTGCACAATGCCGGCGTGGAGATCGTCTCGACGGGCGGCACGATGAAGGCGATCCGCGATGCGGGCATCCCCGTGCTCTACGTCAGCGACGTCACGGGCTTTCCCGAGATCATGGACGGCAGGGTCAAGACGCTCAATCCCTACATCCACGGCGGCATCCTCGCTGTGCGCGACGACCCCAGGCACGCACAGCAGATGAAGGAGCACAAGATCACGCCGATCGACCTCGTCGTCGTCAACCTTTACCCGTTTGATGCGACGGTGGCGAAACCCGATGTGACGCTTGCCGAGGCGATCGAGAACATCGACATTGGCGGCCCCGCCATGATTCGCGCCGCCGCGAAGAACTTCAAGTTCGTTGCCGTCGTGACGAATCCCTCGCATTACGACGAGGTGGCTGAGATGATCGAAAAGGACGGCTGCGTGCGCGGCATGAAGCGAATGGAACTCGCGCGTGAGGCGTTCCGCCACACCTCGGTGTACGACGAACACATCGCCGCATATCTTTCGGAGCAGATTGAGAAATAGGAGCAACGAGCATGGAACTGCAATTTACAGGATATGACAAATGGGATCTCTCCGTAAAGAAAGAGGTTCTATATGAATTTGCATGGTCGTTGCAGTCCGCCGTCGAACGTGCCTGCTCGGAAAAAGAACGCGAAGAGAAGTTTCCTTTCTTAAATGCTCTGTATGAACGCTCGATTAAGGATGCCGGACGTTTGTTGGTTACAGATGATCCCGTTGAAGTGCTCAATATCGAAGGGCGCTTAGACAGCTTGCAAACAATGCTCCCTTTGTTGGAGGATTTGAAAGATGAGATACATCTTCACTGAAGAGGATGTTAGGGAAGCGGCAGAGCGCGTGATCAAGCGCATTATGAAGCAGCAAGATACGTATTCTCCGACAGACCGACCCATCCTCTATCTATTGGGGGGGCAGCCGGGAGCAGGAAAAAGCACGATCAGCGATCGGCTGCTTCGGGAAAAGCCCAACACTATTTTCATTAATCCGGATACGTATCGCGATCTTCATCCGCAGTATGAAACCATCAAGGCCGAATTAAAGAGTGAGGCAATAAAGGTGACTGTGGAATTTTCTGGCGCAGTCACTGAATGTGTTCGCCAAGTGTTGTCCGATCAGAAGTACAATCTTATTATTGAAGGCACGTTTCGGACATTGGAAACGCCTTGGCGAATTACGGAAGAACTCAAATTCAAAGGTTATACGGCTGAACTTCACGCGATTGCTGTTCCAAAGGATATAAGCTATGTCGGCACGCTCGATCGATACTTTGTGGGAAGAACTAAGGGAACGGGGCGTGCTGTTGACAAGAAGCATCACGATCTCGTCGCAGAGAAGCTGCCGGTGCATCTAAAGGCGCTTGCAAAGAGCGGGATGTTTCGCTCGATGCACCTGCATACGCGAGAAAGGGAGATTTTTTCAACCGAGCATGATGTCGAAGCCTTTTTGGAGCAGTTTCAACGTGAGGTTGGGCGTCGTCTTGATTTTGCGCAGGGGAACCGTTTGGCCAAACGCATCGACTTTGTCGACCAAGCTTTGGCAGAGGAAGAAAGGCGGGGTCTTGCGGCCATCGCAGAAACTCCCATTGCAGAAATCCGCAGGGAACTTCAAGCGATCAAGAAAAGCAGAAACATAGGCATGGAACGATAAGGAGCAACGAGATGAAGATTTTGGTCATCGGCAGCGGCGGGCGTGAGCATGCGCTCGCATGGAAGCTCAAGGATAGTCCGCAGACGGAAAAACTTTATGCGATTCCGGGCAATCCGGGCATGGCGGCAATCGCCGAATGCGTACCGCATATAGTGCCGACGGACAACGAGGCGGTCGTCGCTTTTGCCAGGGAGAACGGCATCGATCTCGTCGTCGTCGGCCCTGAGGCGCCGCTTGCGGGCGGCCTCGTCGACGCACTGGCGGCGGCGGGAATCAAGGCATTCGGCCCCGCGAAGCTCGCGGCGGAGATCGAAGGCTCGAAGGCGTTTTCGAAGGATTTGATGAAGAAGTACGGCATCCCGACGGCGAAGTACGAAGTGTTTTCCGATGCCGCCGCCGCACGCGCCTACGTCAAAGCCGGGGGTGCGCCCATCGTCATCAAGGCGGACGGACTCGCGGCGGGCAAGGGCGTCGTCGTCGCCATGACCGAGGAGGAAGCGCTTGCCGCTATCGACGAGATCATGGAGGACAAGGCTTTCGGCAAGGCGGGCAGCCGCGTCGTCATCGAGGAGTTCATGGCGGGTGAGGAGGTGTCGATCCTCGCGTTTACCGACGGCAGGACGATCCGCACCATGGTGCCGTCGCAGGATCACAAGCGTGCCTACGATGGTGACAAAGGGCCGAACACCGGAGGCATGGGCGCTTACGCGCCCGCTCCCGTCGCGCCGCCCGCGCTCGTCGAGGAGGTGACGCGGACGATCCTGGAGCCGACGATCCGCGCGATGGAGAAGGAGGGCAGGCTCTACAAGGGCTGCCTCTACGCGGGGCTCATGGTCACGGAGGAAGGCGCGAAGGTCGTCGAGTTCAACTGCCGCTTCGGCGATCCTGAGACGGAGGTCGTGCTGCCGCTCCTCAAAGGCGACCTCGTCGAAATCATGCTGGCGTGCGTCGACGGCAATCTCGCCGATGTCGAGATTCCGTGGAGCACGGGCGCGGCTGTGACCGTCGTTCTCGCGGCGGGCGGCTATCCGAAGACCTACGAGAAGGGCGCGGAAATCACGGGCCTCGCCGACGCTGAGGCGGAAGGATGCCTCGTCTTTCATGCGGGAACGGCAGAGAGGGACGGCAAGATCGTCACGGCGGGCGGCCGCGTGCTGAACGTCGTCGCCGAAGCGGCGGATATCAAGGCGGCGGTCGAGAAGGCATATCGCGGCGTCGACCGTGTGCATTTCAAGGATGCTTTCTGCCGAAGGGACATTGCGCACAGTGCATTGGAAAGGATGAAATAAACCTCTATGAAGTTGAACCTCAAGGAAAATGAGAGTCTCCATGGCTTCCGTCTGCTCAAGCAGCAGACGGTGCCGGAGATCGGTGCGAAGGGCTATGCGTTTGTGCACGAAAAGAGCGGCGCACGCCTTTTCTTTTTGGAAAACGACGACGATAACAAAGTCTTTTCCATCAGCTTCCGCACGACGCCGGCCGACGATACGGGCGTGGCGCACATCGTCGAACATTCGGTGCTCTGTGGTTCCAAGAAGTATCCGCTCAAGGAACCGTTCGTCGAGCTTGTCAAAGGCTCTCTGAACACCTTCCTCAATGCCATGACGTTCCCCGACAAGACGATGTATCCCGTGGCGAGCCGCAACGACAAGGACTTTCAGAACCTCATGGATGTCTATCTCGACGCGGTATTTTATCCTTCGATGAAGGAGACGCCTGAAATCTTCCAGCAGGAGGG
>CAMURM010000028.1 GCA_947097535.1 uncultured Selenomonas sp. | reverse complement strand
GCCTTTCTGCCGCAGGATGAGCTCTGTGAGGATGGCGGCGGTTGCCGCGAGCTGACGCTCTTCGGGCAGCAGATCGCCGCGCGGCAGACCGTCCTGTATGGCGTTCCATGCCGTGCCGAAAACGAGGATGCTGACGATGAGCATGGCGCAGGCGGCAAGCTCGGGCAGCGCCCTCTGCCAGCCGCGCTCGCCGTGGCGAAAGAGCGACCAGAAGAGAGCGCCGCTTTCGGCGATGAGGCATACGGAAGCGAAATAGAGAAAGATGAGGTAGGCGTTGTAGCCGTAAGACATCATGTTTTCCATCGCTTCTTCACCTCGCTTTTCCTTCGCTGCCCATAGCGGCGGGAGCTTTGCCGGCCTTCGTTTCCGCGCCCGCCGCCGTCACGCGCACGGAGACGGCATAACCGAGGTCGCGCGCCTCGATCGACACCTTGTGGTGCGCCTGCCAGTCCTTTATCCATCGCTCGATCCAGTCCGCTTCCGTCAGGAGAAAGGTCATCTCCGGGGCGCTCGCCTCAAAGAAGCGGCAGAAGACGTCACTTTCGCCCATTTTCGCCGCCTGCACGAGAAACTCGACGAAGAAGTCGAAGAGGGCGAGCGCGATGCCTGCATCGACCGCCTTGCGGGCGTTCCATTCGACGCCCACATGAAGCCCGAGCACACGCAGGTAGGAGGACAGCTCGGAAATCGCCATCGACATCTCGTCGGGGCGGATCGCGCCCTCGGCTTCACCTTTGAGAAAGAGCACACAGCGCTTCTTCAGATAGGAAGAGAGCAGGTTGAGCCGCCGCACGAGGTGCTTGAGATGCGCGTCGTCGCGGCTCTTTTCGATTTCCTCGCGGAAGTAGCGCAGGAGCGGCCGCTTGGCGGCGAGGATGGCTTCGAGCTCCTCGGCGAGCTTTTTCTTCAGCGCTTGCGTCAGATGCGCTTTTTTTATGCGCTGCTCCCTCGCGAGGAGATTGTTGGAGCGCTCCAAGGCGCCCTTGGCGAGTGCAAGCTCGGCCTGACGCGCATGCAGCAGGCGCAGATCTTCGTGCCAGACGATGGCGCCGCCGGGAATCGCCATGCGCGAGGTTCGCACATCCGCCATGCTGTGAAGAGGGGCAGCGGAGGAAGAGAAGAGCACGCGGTCTTTCGTATCGACGAGCTGCATGGCGAGGCGCGAATGACGAAAGAACGCGCGGTGGCCGCTGTTTGACGGCATGAGTCCCGTGCGCAGGCAGAGCTCGAGGAGCAGCAGGAAGAAGAGCGCCGTCGTGATGGTGATGTCGCTCGTTCCGAGGTTGCGGAAGAAGTTGTAGGCGACGGAGTAGAAAAGGAAGGAAAAGAAGAGGGCAAAGGGCAGCAGCATGGCGAGGGAGAAGACGTTCTGGCGGCGCGCCTTCTGCAGGAGGACGAGGAGCGCCGCCAGAACTTCGCCGAACCAAAGCGTCCAGTAGGCGTAAGCGCCCCAGGCGAGCTTTCGTTGCCACTCGCGCATGACCTCGTTCCACTGGATCGTGAAGACCTGTTGATGGATGTCGTTCGCGAGAATGAAAAGGGCGAAAACGAGGTTGAACGCGAAGACGCTCTTGAGCCACGGCGGCATCTTCTTGTCTAGGACATCTTCGTCGGACGCCCACGAGATCCAAAGGAGAGCGACGGGCAGCCCCGCGCGGAAGATATAGTAGCAGTACCAGAGGAAGTTCTGGAACGCCATGTCGAAGGAGGGCGAGAAGAGGCGCGCCATGCGGTCGAGCTCCCAGAGGAGCAGCATGGCGGCGAGCAGCAGCACGGCGCGCCGCGTGCCGCGGTGCAGCACGCGCTGCCAGAGCGTGCCGCTCCAAAGCACGGTGACGGAGAGCGTCAGGACGAGCAGGAAGAAGCGGTCGTCGCGTGAGCGCGGCACAAACCAGCGCAGGGGGTCGCGCTCGTGGGCGAGCCGATAGGCGCGATTCGTTTCCCTGAGGAAGGCGCCGGCATCGACGATTGAAGCTGCGTTCGGCGGCACCTCCTGTGTGTAGCCGAATTCGTGCAGCCTGGCTGCGAGCGGCTCGGGATGAAATTGCAGCGGCTTGTGCGAGAGGACGCCCTTGGAGAAGACGAGTGTCCCCTCCTCGGGCAGCGCGATGCGAAGCGGCGCCCCCGCGCGGATCAGCTGCTCTGCCTGATAGGAGAAGAGCACATAGACGTCGCCTCGCTGCTTTGCTCCCTTGAGCTCGGAGTCGCCGAGGGGCAGCGAGCGGTAGCTGAGCCGCCCTTCGCGGCGCAGGCGGTTGAAGAGGCGGAGCGTTTCCTCCGAGCGCGGTGCGGGCGATATGCCGCGCGTCATGGCGAGCGTCGCGATCTCGCGCTCGGGCGAGGCGTCGGGCAGCACGATGTGCACATTTTCGCGGAGATCCTTCCAGCCGTTTACGGCAAACGGGCAGTCCTCGCGCACGGCGAGGACGAGAACGGCGAAGTAATGCGGGTACCAGTAGAGCCGCTCGGAAGAGCCCGCGAGGAACATCTGCGCCTGAAAGCCATACGCCTCGACCGCGTCGACGCGCCGCTCGCGAAAGAGCTCCAAAAGCCCCTGCGGCCTGCCGTAGAGCGCCTGGATGTCGGGCGAGTCGCGAAGGAGCGCATCGCCGTAGGCGGCGCCGAAGCGCTCCTCATAGCCGAGCGTCGCCGCCCTGCCTTCCCTCGCGGCGAAGAGAAGGGCGAAGAGGCAGCCGAAAAAGAAAAGCGCCAAGAAAGCGCGCGAAGCTCTGTCCTTTCCTACCATCGTCCGCCCCTCCCTTTGAGGTATTCCTTCTTTGTATATTTCGCTCAGGGAGGCAAAAATCCTTGAGGAAGAGAGGCTTATTTATGTGTAGCGGGGTGGGAATTTAAGGATGTGGATAAGCATATACAAATAAACCCAACTGTGCTACACTGAGATTAAAGTTATCAAAGGTTCTAAGATTTTGCGAGGTGAGATGATGGAGAAAAATGTGGATGTGAAAATGCTTTCTGAGCTGCTTGATGCAGCGCAGGCACGGCTCGATGATGTCGGGGAAGAAATGCGGCGCCTGCTCGATGAGGTCGAGAGGAAAGTCTTGCCGCAGGAGGAGGCGCTGCAGGCACTGCAGAGCAGTCTGGGCGAGATAGCTTCGATGCGTACGGAGCTCCTCAGCAAGGGCGCCGGCCTTGCTGAGGAGCTGCCTGCAAGCGGTGCGATTGCAGAGTGGCGCCGCTCGCTCGCCGCCTATGAAGAGAAATGCGCGCATGCGGCGGAGCGCGAGGCGCTGCTTCTCCTGCAAAGGCTGTATTCGGAGGACGCGGAGTGCCAGGCGGCCATCGAGGCTCTCAGGAAAAGTTGCCCCTCGTGGGAGGCGGCTGTCCTCGGCAGGAAGAAGCCGGATTTGCTCGCAGGCATCAAGCTGCTGATGGAGGCATTTCAGGAAGAGAAGCCGATGACGCCGCCGCGCAAAATCGCGAGATATACACTGAAACTCAAGGACTTCCCCGAGATTCTGATTTCCGCCGTGACGCTCGATGATCCGCCGCTCCTCCTGCAGGAGCAGAAGGACGAGGCTGCGCGTGCGAAAGCGGCGAGCGAGGAGGCAGCGGAAGCGCAGGAACACGAAGATTCGCCTTCACAGGAGCCGGAAAATTATAAAGAAGAGGTTGAGGAAGAGCCACTTGTTTCGACGGCTTGTTTCAATCGTGTGCAGGAAGAATATGTAAAGAAGCATGAGAAGCTCGAAACGGAAGATCATTCTTTTGAGAAGATGCCTGCCGCGAAGACCATCAAGAACTATCTGAAGCAGTGCACGGCTCCGATCAGGGATCTGCGCTGCGTCGCTTTGCTTTCAGGCATAGGCAAGCTGTTTACAGCACGATGGCTGGAGAGGAGAATGAAGAGCGAGGAACGCGTCGTGCAGCAGGTGCTCGATGATATGGTGCAGCGCGGCCTTTTGCGCGCGCTTCATTTCCGTGGCTTGCCGATCTTGTATGAGCTGCCGGCGATGCTTTGCCGAGAAATGAATACGAAAGAGATCTTGCGCTTCTTGCGCTTGAATCGTAAGCTGCCGCAACTGAAAGCGAATAAGGATATGGCACCGCTCGATGCGCTGCAGGAAATGATGCATGAAAAAGCTCGCTGGCATGCAGCCAAGGGGAACAGGGCATTGCAGAAGAAGGAAGACTCCTATCACGACGGTGCCGGCTACTTCCTGCTGACGCTTCGTGCCGCGGGCAGGGAGCGTCACTATATATTCATGGAGAAGGCGCCGACGCTCAAGTGGCTTGAGCAGGTGCGCGCGGTACTCGAAAAAGAGGACAGCGCGCTTTATCTGCTCGCGCTCGACGAGCTTCACATCGAGGAAAGCCGTGCCTTCCTCGCCGAACATCTGGGCGAGCCGATCGCGTTTGCGGGAACGTATATATGGAGCGACGACACATGGCAGGAGGCAGGCGAAGCGCTTGCTGCAGAAAATGAGGAAGCGCCAGAGCCAGAGCCGGAGCCGGAGCCAGAGTCGGAGCTGAAGTCGGAGCCGGAGCCAGAGTCGGAGCTGAAGTCAGAACCGGAGCCGGAGCCAGAGTCGGAGCTGAAGTCAGAACCGGAGCCGGAGCCGGAGCCGGAGCCGGAGTCAGACGCTGCGGCAGAGGAGGTGCAGGCAGCCGCTTTCGCTGCGGGCAGCGCCGCGAGTACGATGTCCGCCGGGCTCTACAGCGCCTTCATGCAGGATGATGCCATCGAAAAGACATTCCGGGCGATGCTCGAAGCACGAGACTTCGCCGCTGCTTCGGCGTATCTTTATGCGGCGACGCATTTCTCGCCCGGCTCGTGGAAGCAGCTGAGCCGGGAGCTCGCCTATGCGCTTGCCGCCCCCTTGCAGAAATGCCGCTATTCGTCCGACATCCTCATGGACGTCTACTTCACGCAGAGTGCGGCGGGGCCGCACGAAGGGCTCGCCGTCGCCGCGATGCTTTGGAACTTCTATCTCGATCATAACTCTTATGACTACAGCATGCAGGGGCTTTTGGATATGGCGAAGAGCTTCGACTTACTGAAGGAGGCGCCGGGGCTCAGTGATGTTCTGTACACCTTGATGAAGTTCAAGCAGGAGGAAAAAAGCGGCGCCGATAAGTACGCTGACTACCGCCTCAAGGACAAGAGCCGCATGGAGGAAATCCTCAAGGGACTGCAAGAGAAAGCCCGTGAAAATGAGTCGCAGTACGTTTACGGCTATATTACGGAAAAAGGCAGCAACCGCCGCTTCATCGAGATGCAGAAGCTGCTGTTTCACGAAAATGGCGACCTCGCGCAAGCTCTGCATTTCGTGGCTGAGGGAAATCGGGAGGCGTATGAACTCGTCCGCGAGTACGCTGCACAGACGTTCCTCGATGATGCCGAGGGAGGCGCTCCCAACTTCGAGGTGCAGAACATCCAGGCGGACAAGATCGATCGCCTGATCGATGACTATTGGTACGAGGCGGGTAATCTCGTGCTCATCAAGAAAATGACATCGAAGCTTATCGGCGCCTATCGCAGTTCCCTGCAAAAACGTCTGGAGAAGATCGCTGCGATCATGGTGCAGTGGGTGAAATGCTGCGAGGCGCTCGGCATCGACGACGAGAACAGCAGTTTGTCCGCTTACCGCAAGATGCACGGCCGCTTGCTTGAGCAGCTCGAAAAGGCGCAGGACTCGCTTGCGGAGACGGCACTTCCCCTGTGGGAAAAGCAGGTGCTCTCGCATGCGCTCGCTGAGATTTCGCGGCGGCTGCGCGGCGATTATGACGAGAAGGAGCAGCGCTATTTCTACATCGGCTTTTTGCGGACGCCGTATGTGCTGCTCGATGACAGCTATCTGCCGCGCGTCACGCAGCCCGTCGGCGACCTTGCGAGCTTCTTCCCGCTGCGGCGCATCGAGCAGCATTTTGCCGCAGCCAAACTCTCCTTCGAGGCACGCCTGCAGGAAATCCTCAACGGCACGGATGATTTGGGCTCGGCGCGGCTCATCGTCGACTATTTGGACGATACGGGCGAGACGCTGGAGCCCGACGTGCGCACGATGTTTGAGCGCATGGACGAAGCCAGCATCGTTGCGCACGCCGGGCGTGTGAAGAAGGAGTTTATCGAGGGGCTGGAGCTCGCACAAAGCTACGGGCAGATCGAGTCGGCAGCGGAGGATAAGAAGGAAAAGATTCTTGAGACGGTGGAAGCATGGTTCGAGCGCTGCCGCGAGAATCTCGACTACGGCTTCTTTGCCGACATCGTCGAGGCATTCAAAAAGAAGATCGAAGTCGAAGCGGAGCGCCGCGGCCGC
Organism: uncultured Selenomonas sp.; assembly: GCA_947097535.1. GTDB lineage: Bacteria > Bacillota > Negativicutes > Selenomonadales > Selenomonadaceae > Selenomonas. The sequence goes on along the minus strand of CAMURM010000028.1, from coordinate 4,103 downwards.
TCGCTTGCCGATGAGCTCGAACAGCTGCAGAACAGTCTGCCGCTCTCGCCCGATGAAGAGGAGCAGGAGCGGCGCGAGGCGAAGATCGCACGGATTCGTCACATGATCGAGATCAAGAACTACACCGTCGCGGAGGACATGCTACACCGCTTCAGCGATGATGCGGACGATTCGCCGCTCGAATCTTTGCAGAACGATGAGCTGCGGGATTTCCTGCGCTTTTATGACACCAGCTACAACAAGGTATATGGATCCGGCCGCACCCTGTCTGCCATGATACATCTGCGGGGGCGCAACAAGGAAACGCGCGGCGGCGAAGCCTTGCTTGAGGCATGGCCGAAATCAGGCAGAGGCTCGAACCAGAGTGCCATGATGAGGCAGCTGCTGCGCGTTCTGGGCTTCTCCGTCGCCGCCGTGGAAGCCCGTCCGCCCATCGGCAGAACGGAAAACTACGAAGTGCGCCTTGCCGAAGCTGCCGGCGGGCGGCGCAACTATGCTCATCCCTTCGCCGCCTTCGGCTCAAGGGCGACGGAGACGCCGTTCCGCGTCATCTGCCTCTACGGCAAGTTCGATGCGGATACCCTGATCGACCGCTTCAAGGAAATCGGTACAGCGAAGAACACGCTCGTCTTCCTCGACCATGCGCTGCGAAAGGATCAGCGCAACCGTCTGGCGCGCAAGACAAAGCTTGAGATTCCCGAGTGCGCCTTTGCCGTCGTCGATCGCGTCGTCATCGGCTACCTCGCCGAGCATTACGTCGAGACGAAAATCAACCGCATGCTGCTCTCGATCACCATGCCGTACACCTTCTACCAGCCGTACATCCCGAATGCAGCGAATACCATGCCGCCGGAAATGTTTATCGGGCGTAAGGAAGCCCTCGACAAGATCGTCAATCCTCTGGGCGAAAACATCGTCTACGGCGGGCGGCAGCTCGGCAAGTCAGCGCTCCTGCGCATGGCGGAGTATACCATCAACCGCACGGGCGACGGAAGCCGCGCGCTGATGGTCGACATTAAAAGCTGCGGCATCGAAGAAGCGGCGCTTCGCATCTCGCATGAGCTTGCGGATCGCGGCATCCTCGCGTCAGATTTTGAAACGCGGGACTGGGCTGAGCTGGCGCGTGCCATCCGCCTGCGCCTCGACGATCCGAAGGAGCGGATTCCCTATTTGCTGCTGCTCATCGACGAAGCCGACGCCTTCATCGAAAGCTCGAAGACCGTCGATTATCGCCCCTTCGAGGAGCTCAAGAACATCCAGACCATCGGGCAGGAGCGCTTCAAGTTCGTCATCGCCGGTCTTCGCAACGTCGTGCGCTTCGACAAGGAAGCCCTGAGCAACAACAGCGTCCTCGCGCATCTCAAATCGTATACCGTGCGCCCGTTCAGTGTCATGGAGGCGCGCGAGCTCCTAGAAGTGCCGCTCGCATGCCTCGGCCTGCGCTTCTCGGAAGAAAAGCAGGCGCTCGTCTCGACGATCCTCGCGACGACGAACTACTTCCCGGGGCTCATCCAGCTCTACTGCTACAAGCTGCTCGAAGCCATGAAGAAGGACTATGCGGGCTACGAAGAAGCGAACACGCCGCCCTACGAGATCAACGAGAAGCATATCAAGAAGGTTCTGGCGGAGGCGGATTTCACGCAGGATATTTACAACAAGTTCGACATTACCCTGCGCGTCGATGAGGACTGCTATTACCACATCCTCGCCATCCTCATGGCGGATCTCTACCATGAGGGGGAAAAGCCGGAAGGCTATCAGCCGCAGGATATTCTGAAGCGCGGTCAGGCGTACGAAATCAAGAAGATGGAAATGCTCTCGGTCGATAACGTGCACGCCCTGATGGAGGAGCTGCGTGAGCTTAATATCTTCCGCCTGACGGCAGGCGGAAGATACCTCTTCGCGCGCTACAATTTCTTCCAGCTCATGGGCAGCAAGGATCATCTCGAAAACGAGCTTCTCGCATATATGGAGGACTGATATGGAGAGAATCTGGTGGGGCAGCGTCCCCAATGCCGCCCGCTACGTGCAGGAGATCGTCGACGCCGTCCACGAGGAAAGGAGCATGGTGCTCGTGCTCGGAGCGAATGTGCCGTGGCGCGAGTTTCTGCCGCTCCTCATCGAAGAGCGTCTCGCGGACATCCCCGACCGCTCGCTGAAGTGCCTCGACTGCCCCGAGGAGGAGCCGGGTGCCTACTTGCTTGCGCATTATTGCATGGAGGAAAAGCGCCTGACCTACCGCGCGGGTCGCTCGCACGCGCAGTTTCTCGCCGAGGCCGAGGGGCTCGTGCTGCACAAGGCGATCCTCTGGCTCGATATTCGGGGCGAAGATAAGGCGCGCGCCTGGACGGAGTTCGTCCGCGACTATCACAGCTTTGCGAAGAAAGGGGCGCCCGCGCCGTCCTTCCTCCTCGTCCTGGACGAAGACTACGGCGTGGGACGCGGCTGCAAGGGCATCACCTACCATGCCTTTGCCGAGGAGGTCAATGAATTTGACCGCTTCGCCTTTGCGACACTCGCAGCCGCATGCGACATCGGGCAGCGCCGCCTCAAGCCGTACCTGGCGACGCTCACAGCGACGATCAGCGCCGAAGATATGGAGCTTTGTGCCGTCTGCAGCCGCTATGGCATGGAGTTTTTGCGAAGCCCGCGGGAAATCCTGCAGAAGATTGCGGCGGAGGAGCTGCGAAGCGACGGCAGCCCCTTCGCGCTCGCTGACATCTGTGAAAACCTCGATCGGCTCATCTGGAAGGCGCAGGTCAAGATCGTGTTTCCCGTCATAGAAGATCGGCGTCAACATTACATCGGGCAGTGTGGCGACGCCCTTCGCGCCATGCGGCTCGTACCGGAAGAGGTCGAGATCGGCATACTCGCGCATAAAGCTGCCGTCGGAGAGCTCAAGCTCCCGTCCGCGTCAGTCGAAGAGCTGCGGCTGCTCAAAGAGGCGAGGAATCATCTGGCGCATATCGAGGAGGTTCCCTTCGAGCTCGTCGAGACCATCCTGTCAAAAGGCGACTAAGCTTCGGCGCGAGGGCGCGGCTTCCCGTCGTCAGGACGAGAAAACACCCTGCTTCCCATGCGGAAACAGGGTGTTTTTTACAGGCTGTTTTTAGAAATCGCAGGCATCGAAATCGCAGGAACCGTGCGGTTCCCCCAATGCCTGCGGCATCGCCTTCGCGATCAGCAGCTGCCGATCTCGTCGAGCGCCTTGGCTTCGCCCGTCTTCGTGAGGCTGACGCTCCTGCCTTCGCCGAGGCCGGTGAAGATCACGAGGCAGGCGTCGGACTTGGCGTGCTCCTTGATGTAGGCGTCGTCGAAGGTCATGAGGCGGTCGCCCTTCTTGACCTTCTGGCCGCCTTCGACGAAGACCTCGAAGCCCTGCCCGCCGAGCGCGACGGTGTCGACGCCGATGTGCAGCAGGTACTCCGTGCCGTCGGCGGCCTTCATGCCGATGGCGTGCTTCGTGTCGAAGACGAAGACGACTTCGCCGTCCTCGGGCGCGTAGACCGTTTCTTCTGTCGGGTAGACGAAGTAGCCGTCGCCCATCATCTTGCTCGCGAACGCTTCATCGGGTGCTTCCTCGATCGGGTGCACGACGCCGGCGACGGGTGTGAAGAGCGTATGCGAAGCCGCCTTTTCGGCGGGAGCTTCTTGTGCCGCCTTTTCGGCGGGCGCTTCTGCCGCCGCGGCAGGCGCTGCGCCGGGCTCGATGTCGGGTGCCGTTTCGAGGTAGGTTTCGAGATTCGACTTGATGACGGCGACCTGCGGGCCGTAGATGACCTGCACGCCCGTGCCGCGGACGATGACGCCGACGGCGCCCGTCGCCTTCAGGAGCTTTTCATCGACGAGGGAAGAGTCGGCGACGGAGCAGCGCAGGCGCGTCGCGCAGCAGTCGACCGAGGTGATGTTCCGCTTGCTGCCGAGGCCGCGCGCGATCGCCGCGCTCTTGGCGTCGCCTGCCGCCGCGCCGCCGGCTCCTGCACCGCCCTGCTGCGCCTGGTAGTCCGCTTTCGTGTAGAGCTTCGTCTCCTCGTCGTCGTCCTCTCGACCCGGCGTCTTGAAGTCGAAGTGACGGATCATCCACGAGAAGATGAAGTAGTAGA
>CAMURM010000027.1 GCA_947097535.1 uncultured Selenomonas sp. | reverse complement strand
TTTCTGCCCTGCGGCGGTTCGGTACGGAGGAGGATTGGCAGACGCTTTTCCTGCGTCTTTCTGAAGCGGCATGGGACATGTCCGCCGTGTTGGCACGTCATGGGCTGGAAGGAGATTTGGCACAGGCGTTTTCCGCATGTGCGAGCCGTACGGACTTTGACAGCTGGCTCTATTTCATCGTGCTGCGCTTGGCGGGCGAGGCATTCTCTGCGAAGCATCCCTATCTTGCTTTTGCAGCAGGACGGGCGGAGGATGCACGCGGTCTCCGCGCTGCTGTCGTCAATGCCATCGCAGAAATTTCTTTGCAGGATGAAATGTTTCCCGCGCTCTACAGCGAACGGAAGGCACTTTTGAAGGGTTTTTCGGATGCGGAGATGGCGAGCTTCGTGTCTGAAAATCGCAGGATTCGTGCAGAGCGCCTTTATCGCCTGACCGATGGGACGGAGGTGGAGCGTGAGGATATCCTTGCGGCGCTTTCACGCGATGAAGACGGAGGATATGACGATTGGAAGAACTGCAAGATTTTGCAGGCGATATATCCGGCGCTTTTCGCTTATGCCGATGATTATGTATTCAAGGATTGTGCACGGGCATCGGATCTGACGCGGTATTTCAACGCTTACAAGCGACAGAAGCTCAGCAACTGCATCGAAGAAGATTTTCTCCGTCAGGTGGAGGAGCTTGCCGTTGAGCGTATTTATAATGATTTGCCGGCGCGGGAGGCTTTGCTTGAATCTATACCGCAGGAAGGAGCGCATCTCTTCTGGCTTGATGCGCTCGGCGTGGAGTACCTTGGACTGATCACGTCGTGCGCCAAACAGCGCGGCCTGCGGATTCGTGTGCAGGTGGGGCGTGCCATGCTGCCGACGATCACGCGTGTGAATCGGTCGTTTTTCGATCATTGGCAGGGCAGTAAGGAGAAGGATCAGCGACTCGATGATCTCAAGCATGGGGAAACGAGCCGCTATAATTATACGGAAGAGAAGCATCCGATCCATCTGGCGAAGGAAATCGCTGTGATTGAGGAGATGGTCGGACATGCTGCGACACAGCTCGCGGCGGGGAACTGCCGCCGGTTTGTCATCGCGAGCGACCACGGCGCCTCACGTCTGGCTGTGCGCAGGGAACAGGAGGAGAAGTATCCGACGGATACGGGAGGCGAGCATTCGGGACGCTGCTGCCGCATGTTCCCCGGGTATGCGCATGATCTGCCCTTTGCGGTGGAGGAAGGGGAGTATCTCGTGCTCGCCGATTACGGCAGATTCAAGGGCAGCCGCAAGGCGAGTGTGGAGGTGCATGGCGGCGCTTCTCTCGAAGAGGTTCTCGTGCCGCTCATCACGTTGGAGAAGGCGGACGGAGCGGCTGTTCATGTGAGTCTGGCGGATGAGGATGTGCTGGTCGACCGTAAGACGGGGGTGCAATTCGTCGTTTTCGCCGATGTGCCGCTTCAGTCGCTGGGCATTGTCTGGCAAGGCAGGTTCTATGCGGGCGAGATGCGGGATGCGCAGCATTTCGCGGTGCAGATTCCGGAGCTCAAACATGCCGGAACCTATATCGTTGAGGCGTACGAAGGGGATGTGCTCTTGGGGAAAATAGAGATGGATGCAAAGAGCAAGGGCATCAAGATGAACGATGATTTTGATTTCTGAATGAATGAATCGGAAGGGAGACTGGCTTGGTGATTGAAAAGCTCAAGAGTGCTTTTGATGAGATGATTGTTTACAAGGATTTGAAGAAGAGCAGCTTCCTGGCTGCACTCGGCCTGCCTTCATTCCTGCGTGACTGGCTTTTGAAACGCTTTGCGGATGCGGACGGAACCTTCGATGCGGAAGAGATCGCGGATTTCGTGCATAGATTCCTGCCGAACAAGGAGGTGTGGACAGCGATCAAGAGCCGCATTGTCATCGAGCGCGAGCAGGTGAAGATCCTGGCGAGGATTTCCGTCGATATTGACATCAAGACGGGAGAGGTCGCTTTCTCTTTGCCGGATTTCGGGCTCGTGAGCAAGGAGACGATCATCGAGGATGGTATCTGGCAGTCGTGCAAGGATGAATTGATTGTCGCGCGTGAGACGTGGGGCATGGTGGAGCTTGGCTATCGCCCGCCCTTGGGAAAGTCACCGCAGGACAAAGGCAAGATCAAGCTGGTGGCGTTTAAGAATTTCTGCCCGTATACGATTGATTTGGATTATTACAAGGAGGCGCGTAGGGATTTCACGACGGAGGAATGGCTAGATGTGCTTCTGGGCGCGGTCGATTACAATCCGGCGGGGTACCGAAATGAAGAAGAGAAGCTGACGATGCTGACACGCCTTCTGCCCTTTGCCGAAAAGAGGCTGAATCTCATAGAGCTTGCGCCCAAGGGAACGGGAAAATCTTATTTGTTCGGGCGTGTGAGCCGCTTCGGCTGGCTCGCGAGCGGCGGTGTGATGAGCCGTGCGAAGATGTTCTACGATGTGGCAAGGCGGCAGGATGGGCTTGTCGCAGGCAATGACTTCGTGACGTTGGATGAGGTGCAGACGATCACTTTTCCCGATGTGAATGAGATGCGCGGCGCACTCAAGTCCTTTTGTGAAAATGGCTACTGCAACATCGGCACGCACCGTGTCGATGGCGATGCCGGTGTGATTCTCTGCGGCAATATCAAGAAAGAGATCATGGATCAAGACGGCTATGGCAATATGTTCGAGGAGCTGCCGACGGTATTCCATGAGTCCGCCTTAATCGAGCGTTTCCACGGCTTTATTAAGGGCTGGAATATCCCGCGCATGACGGATGATCTGAAAGTTGCAGGCTGGGCGATGAATTCGGAATACTTCTCAACGATTCTTCATCAGCTGCGCGATGACTTCTCGTATCGGGCGATCGTCGATGAGATCGTGGAGGTGCCGGAGGGCGCCGATACGCGCGACACGGAGGCAATCAAGCGCATAGCGACGGCGTACATGAAGCTTTTGTTCCCGCATGTGCGCACGGTGGATGATGTGGAGCGGCAGGATTTTGAGCGATATTGTCTGCGTCGCGCGAGCAAGATGCGCGATACGATACGGATACAGCTGGGCGTCCTTGATATCGAGTACAGAGGAAAGGATGTGCCGAAGCTCAGACTGCGTGGGATGCAGGATGGCGCGTAAGAAGTATTGCCGCGAATGCGGCAGAGGCCCTTTGTCGAAGGATGAGATCGGCTTGACGCGGAAGCTCTTGGATATGGAGGCGAAGGAGTTTTTTTGCCTTACCTGCCTGTCGGAATACCTTGAAGTTGAGGAGGAGTTTCTGCGGGACAAGGTGGAAGAATTCAAGGATGAGGGCTGCACGCTGTTTTAGATGAGCAAAGAGAGGACGCTTCCCGCCGCAGGGGAAGCGCCTTGTTGTTTTGAGGTGGGATAAGCGATGATTTACGCAGATCATGCGGCAACAACAGCTCTATCAAAGCGGGCGCTTGCCGCTGCTTTGCCTTTTTTGCAGGCAGACTATGGAAATGCATCGAGCGCCTACACTTTCGGCAGGCGGGCTCGCAAAGCCATCGATCGGGCGCGGGAGCAAGTGGCTGACTCTGTAGGTGCTGCATGTGGGGAGATCATTTTTACGGCGGGAGGCTCGGAAGGAAACAATACAGTTTTGCGCGGCGCTGCAGAACGGGCATGGCAGACAGGGCGATGCGCGCATGTCGTCGTCAGCGCGATGGAGCATGCCTCTGTTCTTGCCACATGCAAGGCGTTGGCGCGATGCGGTGTGGAAATTACCTATTTGCCCGTTTCATGCGGCGGCAGAGTTTTGCCGGAATATGTAACGGCAGCTTTGCGCGAGGAAACCTGCCTCGTTTCCGTGATGCTTGCGAACAATGAGGTCGGCACGGTGCAGGATATTGCTGCTATGGCGCGATTGCTTGCCGAGCGTGGCATACCGCTCCATACGGATGCGGTGCAGGCGGTCGGTCATATTCCTGTCGATGTGACGCAGCTGGGCGTAACGTATCTTACGGCTTCCGGTCATAAGTTTTATGGTATGAAGGGGACGGGATTCCTCTACCAAAAGTTGGACTCGGAGCTTCCTGCTCTTATTTCGGGGGGCGGGCAGGAGCATGGCTTGCGAGCGGGAACGGAGAATACGGCAGGTATCGTTGCCTTGGGCGAGGCTCTTTCCGAGAGCGTGGAATTTATGGAAGGAGAAGTTGCTCGCTTGCAGGAACTTGCGGAGCTCACTTTGCAGGCTCTGCGGCAGGAATTGCCGGAGGTGCGCGTGCATGGAGCAGGTGCGGAGCATCTGCCGGGAATCTTGAACATCGGCATTCCCGGCGTGCGCGGGGAGGCGCTTGTTCATTTGCTTGATCTCAAGGGAATCTGTGTTTCAGCGGCATCCGCTTGCCGTGCAGGCACAGATGCGCCGTCGCATGTGCTGTTCGCCATGGGATACAGCGAGACGGAATCGATGGAAGGCTTGCGGATCTCCTACGGCAGGGAGAATACGCAGGAGGAAGCCGAGAGAATAGCCAGGGAAATTGCGCGCGCCGTGGGGAAGATTCGCGTACTCATTAAATGAGATTATGGATGGGGAAGGGGAGCTGTCGATGTGTTGCTATGGAAGGATATTATTATTTGGGAATGAATGATGTACCGACAGAAAAGAGGAAATGTCGATGAAATATCGTAATAGTGCTGATAATTATTATGATACAAAAGCTTTCAAGAATGCGGTTGTCGAGAAATCGTCCGCCAATATTGCTACGCTTGTGATATCAAAAAATATAGTTGGGGAAGCCAATAAGTATTTGAGTTTCTGCGAAATATGCGGATATTCTTGTTTTGCACTGCTGGTCTTGGCTCCGATTAGTCCCTATCTTTTAGTTCTGCCTGTTATCAGCACGCTGTTATGGCTATATATGAAGGAGCATCGTGCAGTAAACTTGTTGTATAAAATGAATAGTTTGCAAAAAGATGCATTTGCGGAAAAATTGTCTCATATAGAAAAGGTCAAGTTGTCTCAAAAAATATCTTGGGCAAAATCTAAGAGTAAAGTTTTTGAATCCCGTTATGAAGCTGGTGCCGGCTCAGTTTGGAAGACTGTCCCATGCAGAATCGTATCCGAACCGCCCTTTCCGTTCACTACAAATCTGAAAGTTTTATCTATACGATCTGAAAAAGTGTCGGTTACGTTTTTCCCAGATAAAATCATAATCATCTCTAACAATCGTGTGGTAGATGTATCGTATGATGGCATTTGTTACGAATATGAAGATTTTGATTTCATAGAAAATGAATGGGTTCCGAAAGATACGACGGTGGTAAGACATACATGGTTATATGTAAATAATGATGGTTCACGAGATCGTAGGTTTAAAAATAATAAACGTTTACCTATATGCGGGTATGGAAAATTAAAAATAACATCAAAAAGTGGATTGAATATAATTTTGATTTTTTCGAATCGTAGGCCGTGGAGCACCTCTTGAACAAAAAGGTGTATAAGTATCAATGTGGAAAGATTTTTGTGTGAATGTCAATGAAAAAGAAAGACCGATATGCTTCGGCTTTTATGATTTAGCCGAGGCATATCGGTCTGTATACGCAACCTGTTGAAACCGCCGCATACTGAACGATACGCACGGTGGTGCAAGAAGACGGGGGATATTCAGCGACTCCTACTCGATTGTAAATAGATGAATCTTATCCCGTGAACTTTTCAATATAAATAAAATAATGATTATTCATATCATTTACAAAGGCGCGGAAAAGTGCTATACTACATGCTGAGAAAGTGAAGAGAGAAGGTGCAGTATGGATATTTTCAAGGGAATTGTGCAGGGCTATCGAAAGAGCTTCGTCCTGCTGATGCTCTGCCTGGCGGCGGCGCTCTTTACGGCGGGCTGCGGCGGCGCGGCGGGTGACTCGGCGGCAGGGGCGAAGAAGAAGGTGACGGTGACGACGTCGTTCCTCGCCGACATGACGAAGGAGCTGGCGGGCGACTACGTCGATATCGCGCTTGTCATTCCGGCGGGAGAGGATCCGCATCTTTACGTCGCGCAGCCGGCGGACCTCAAAAAGCTCAAGGATGCCGATCTCGTGCTTTACCACGGGCTGCACTTCGAGGGCAAGATGGTCGAGGTGCTCGAAAAGCGCGGCACGGCGGTCACGGCGGATTTCCCCGCTGACGCTGTCCTGCGCATGGAACAGGACGGCGAGAGCGTCGTCGATCCGCACTTCTGGTTCAGCATCGCGCTCTACAAGAAGGCGACGGAGAAGGCGGCGGACAGTCTCGCAAAGCTCGTGCCTGAGCACGAGAAGGAGATTCGGGCGAATTGCACCGCGTATCTGGCGAAGCTCGATGCGCTCGACGCCGAGGTCAAGGAGAAGATCGCGTCGATTCCGGCGGACAACCGCAACCTCGTGACACCGCACGATGCTTTCAATTATTTTTCCAAGAGCTACGGCATGACGGTCGTCGCGCCGCAGGGCGTGAGCACGAATTCGGAGGTCGCGAACGCCGATATTGAAAGAACGGCGGATTTCATCGTGGCGCACAAGGTCAAGGCGGTCTTTGCCGAGAGCACGACGAATCCCGAGCGCATGAAGAAGCTGCAGGAGATCTGCAAGGCGAAGGGATTCGATGTCGAGATCGTCGGCGGCGAGGGTAATGAGCTGTTTTCCGATTCGCTCGCACCCGCAGGGCAAAAGGGAGATACGTTCATCGACATGTATCGTTTCGACGTCGACCTGATCGTCAATCATTTGAAATAAGCAAGGGAAAAAGGGGAGCGGGCAGCCGCTCCCTTTTGCATTTTCAGGGAAGTACGGATAAATTTGCTGCATGGATCTGTGCTTTCTCTAAGGAAAGAAGGCGGAACATGGAAGAAAACGTATTGCTTCATGTGGAGGATATGACGATGGCGTACCGCGAGAACGCGGTGCTCTGGGACATCGACCTCGATGTGCCGGAGGGCGTGCGCTGTGCGATCGTCGGGCCGAACGGCGCGGGCAAATCGACGCTTCTGAAGGGGATTTTGGGACTCGAGCAGCCCGTGGCAGGCTATGTGAGCCTATGGGGCAGGCCGATCGATGAGGTGCGAAAGCGCATCGCTTATGTGCCGCAGCGCGGCGCGGTCAACTGGGATTTTCCGACGACGGTCTTCGATGTCGTGCTCATGGGGCGCTACGTACACCTCGGTATCCTGCGTCGCCCGGGCAAGGAGGATCGCGAGCGGGCGCGGGCGGCGCTCGCCGAAATGCAGCTCGAAAAGCTCGCCGAGCGGCAGATCTCGGAGCTTTCGGGCGGGCAGAAGCAGCGCGTCTTCATCGCGCGTGCGCTCGCACAGGAGAGCGATCTCTACATCATGGACGAGCCGCTCGCGGGCGTGGATGAGACGACGGAACGCATCATCATGGACAAGTTCGTCGCGCTGCAAAAGGAGAAGAAGACGGTGATCGCCGTGCATCACGATCTTTCGACGCTCGACATGTACTTCGATTACCTCGTCGTCCTGAATCGCACGATCAAGGCGTGCGGCTGTCTGAAGGATATGGACAAGGAAGCGAAGCTGGCGCTCGCCTTTCGGCCGAAGGAGCGATGAAGATGGATATATTGACGAACTATACCTTCCAGATCATCGCGCTCGGCACGGCGCTTCTCGCTGCTGTCGCGGCGCCCGTCGGCGCGCTGAGCGTCTACAAGGGGCAGAGCCTCATCGGTGACGCCATCGGCCACGCGACATTTCCGGGCGTCGTGCTCGCCTACATGGCGTTTGCCACAAGAAGCCCCGCCGTCCTCCTCGTCGGCGCGATGGCGGCGGCCGCCGTCACGTTCTTCGCCATACAGGCGGCGAATGAGAACACGCGCATCGGGCTCAACGCCAATCTCGCGATCTTCCTCTCGGGATTCTTCGGGCTTGGCATGGTTCTGAAGAGCTTCATTCAGGGGCATGCCGACTATCGCGGCGCTTCGCAGGCGGGGCTTGAGACGTACATCTTCGGGCAGGCGGCGTACATGCTTGAAGGCGACGTCTGGCTCATCGCGCTCGTTGCGGCGCTTTGCGCGGCGCTCTTCCTCGCCTTTTACAAGGAGCTCAAGGTCTTCGTGTTCGACGCCGAGTATGCGCAGGCGGCGGGGCTGCCCGTGCGCCTGCTGCACGTCCTGCTGCCGCTTCTGACGATCGCCGTCATCGGCATCGGCATCAAGGCGGTCGGCGCCATCCTCATCAGCTCGTTCCTCATCATCCCGTGTGTGGCGGCGAGCCAGTGGTCGAACGATTTTTCGCGCGTGCTCCTCCTGAGCGCCGTCTTCGGCATGGCGGCGGCGCTCCTCGGTACCTATGTGAGCACGATCGAGTCGGGCATGTCGACAGGGCCGAGCATCATCTTAGCGGCGTGCGCCATCGCTTTTTTTTCCATGCTCTGCGGCAAATGGGGCGTTTTGCGCCGCCGTCTGAGGAGGGAAAAGGAATGACGGATTCTCTGCTCGTGCTCGCTTTGACGGCGGCCGCCTGCGCTTTGCCCGGCGTCTTCCTGCTGCTGCGCAACCTCTCGATGATGGCAGACGCCATCAGTCATACGGTGCTTCTGGGCATCGTCCTGGCTTTCTTCCTCGTGCGCGACCTCTCGTCGCCGTGGCTCCTTACGGGCGCGGCGCTCATGGGCGTCGTCACGGTGCTCCTCGTCGAGCTCCTCGGCAGGACGAAGGCGCTCAAGAGCGACGACGCGATCGGCATCGTCTTTCCGATGCTGTTTTCACTCGCCGTCATCCTCATCAGCAAGTTTGCGGGCAACGTGCATCTCGACACGGACATGGTGCTGATGGGCGAGGTCGTCTACGCGGGACTCGATACGGTGACGCTCTTTGGGCACGAGATCGCGGCATCGGCGGTCAAGATGGGCGTGATCTTCCTCATCAATCTGACGTTCATCGTGCTCTTTTACAAGGAGCTCAAGCTCTCGACCTTCGACGAGGAGAACGCGCGACTCATCGGCATGGCGACGAGCCTCATCTTCTACGCGCTCATGACCTTGATCTCCCTGACGACGGTCGCGGCGTTCGACGCCGTCGGCTCGATCCTCGTCATCTCGTTCTTCATCGCGCCCGCAGGCACGGCGCTGCTCTTTGCGAGGCGCCTCCATCATGTACTCGTGCTTGCCGTCCTGCTCGGCGTCCTCGGCAGTGCGCTCGGCTACGCGCTGGCGCTCCATTACAACGCCTCGATGGCGGGCATGTGTGCGCTCGTCAACATGCTCGTCTACGGCGTCGCCGTGCTCGTCTACCCCAAGGGCGTGCTCACGAAGCGCTGGCGGCGCGTGCGGCGAAAGGCGCGGCTCAAGGAGGAGCTCCTGATCATCCACCTCGGCTCGCACACCGCCGAGCAGCTCTACAGCGAGGAAAACGCCGTGCGCGACATCGCCGAGCATCTGCGCTGGAGCGAGAAGGAAATGAAGCGCGTGAGCGAGCGCCTGCACGACGCCGGCATCCTGCGCCGCTCGGGCGGCTACTATCTGTTGACGGAAAAGGGAGAGAACCACTATCGCGAGCTTTGCGAGGAGTATGTGATCTGAGGGGCGTTTTGTGCTTTGCGGAACGATCCAGGCTTTGGAAGACACCTAAAAGCAGCCGTTTGTTGAGAAGCGGCTGCTTTTTCGTGCGCGATGCCCGCGCAGATTTTCTTCGGAAAACGGCGGCGCTGTGGTATAATGCCAAGAAAGAGGAAAACGCGTAGGGAGAGACATCATGGTTGATTTCGCTGCTTTGAGCATGGATTATTGGGACGACTTGATGGTGCGCATGGCGCATCATTCTACGGCGATCGAGGGAAACACCTTGTCGCAGGGCGATACGAAGAGCCTGCTGCTCGATGGCTACATCCCGCGTGCCATGGATCTTCGGGAGATGCACGAGGTCTTGAATTACAAGCGCTTCATGGATTTCCTGCACGATAGCTTGAAGGAAGAGCGCGTGCTCTCGCTCGATTTCATCAAGGAAGTCCATGCGGTGCTCTGCAAAGACGCGATTGAAAGCGTCGCCGGACGCTTCAAGCAGATACCGAACATCGTCGTGGGTGCGGACTTCGTGCCGACGCCGCCGTACCTCGTGCCGAGCGAGCTGCAGAACTGGCTGCTCGATCTCGCGGCGCAGCTGGCGGCGGCAAAGTCGGCGGAGGAAAAGATCGCCGCTATATGCCGCCAGCACATCCGCTTCGAGCGAATCCACCCGTTCGCCGACGGCAACGGACGCGTGGGGCGCGCCCTGATCGTCTATAGCTGTCTGCAGGAAAAAGAAGCGCCGATCGTCATTCCTGTGGGGGAACGCAAGCGCTATATGAATTACCTCAACACGGAGGATTTGCAGGGATTCGTTGCTTTCGCGAAGGAGCTGCAGGAGAAGGAAGAGGAGCGGCTGCGGCTGCTTTGTGAAAAAGAGTGAGGAATTTTTTCACGCCCTATTTGCAAATTCCTGTCATTTGAGCTATAATGAAAAGGCATGGGACGGACTCGTCCCCGGAGTTATATGTTTTTGATGGGAGGATAAAGAATGAAGAAGTTTTTAGCGGCGGCGCTCGGTGCGGCGATGGGACTCGGCATGTATGCGACGACGGTGGACGCGCACGGCGTGTTTTTTGCGAACCGCCTCGACCAGAAGGCGCTCGTGCTCGGCGAGGGGCCTCTGGACAACGCCTACGATCCGGCGTGCGTGCAGCGCATCGACGCTTATGATGTGAACTTCGAACCGACGACGGTCGAGCGCGTCGACGCGGGCAATCATGTGA
>CAMURM010000026.1 GCA_947097535.1 uncultured Selenomonas sp. | reverse complement strand
GGCTGCACGAACGCGAACTTCTGGGACGATGCGCCGTTCTCCGACCGTCTGCCGAAGTACGGGCCTTTGGGCAGCATCGACAAGATCGGCGTCGGACTCGCGGTCGGCACGGCGGCGGGCGTCGTCGTACACGGCGCTCTGAGCCTCGCGCAGCGCGCAAAGGCGGATGCGGCGATCGAGAAGGAAGAGGAGAAGGCGAAGAGAGAGCAGGTGCATAAATGAAACATGTAACGGTCGATCCGGTAACGAGAATCGAAGGGCATCTGCGCGTCGAGGTGCAGGTGGATGAGGCGACGGGCAAGGTCACGGATGCTCTTTCGAGCGGCACGGCGTGGCGCGGCCTCGAACTCGTCATGAACGGACGTGATCCGCGCGATGCGTGGGCGTACATCCAGCGTATATGCGGCGTCTGTACGACGGCGCACGCGCTGTGTTCCGTACGCGCCGTCGAGGATGCGCTCGGCATCCGCATCCCGACGAACGCAAACTATATCCGCAATATCATGGCAGGCTGCCTGACGGTGCAGGATCACATCGTGCATTTCTATCATCTGCATGCGCTCGACTGGGTCAGCCCCGTCGAGGCTCTGGCGGCAGACCCGGTCGCGGCGGCGAACCTGCAGCGTGAGATCCTCAAGCTGCGCCTGCCGCTCGCAGGTCCTGCAGGGCTCAATACGGAAGCGTATCCGAAGGACTTCCCGAATGCGACGCCCGAATACTTCGCGGCATTCAAGCAGAAGATCGAGCAGATCGTCAAGAGCGGCCAGCTCGGCATCTTTGCGGCGAACTGGTGGGATCATCCCGACTACAAGATCCTGCCGCCCGAGGTGCATCTCATCGCGGTCGTCCACTATCTTGAGATGCTCGACAAGCACCGTGAGATCATGACGCCGCACGTCGTGTTCGGCGGCAAGAACCCGCACGCGCACTATGTCGTCGGCGGCATGCCGTGCGCGATCTCCCTCGACGACGGCAATGCGCCGATCAACACGGCTCGTCTCGCCATCGTCGACCGCGCCGTGAACCTCACGCGCACGCTCGTCAACGAATATTATCTGCCCGATGTGCTCGCCATCGGCTCACTCTACGTCAAGGCGGGCAAGGTGGACGGCGGCGGCCTCGCCAAGCATTGCGTCATGGCGTTCGGCCAGTTCCCCGAGCAGAGCTACACGGGCACGCGAAACGGCGATTTCATGCGCCAGCTCCTGATCCGCTCGAACGGCGTCGTCGAGAACTTCGGCGCAGGCCTTGCTGCGGCGACCTTCACGGAGGTCAAGGCGGAGGATCTGTCCGATCCCGTCGCCTTCACCGAGGGCGTCGATCATTCGTGGTACGAGTACGAGGGCGCGGAGAGCGATCTGCATCCGTGGGCAGGACAGACGAAGCCGAAGTACACGGCGCCGAAGGTCGGCACGCAGACGAACTGGCAGGAACTCAACGAGAAGGGCAAGTACTCGTGGCTCAAGACGCCAAAATGGCGCGGCAAGCTCGCCGAGGTCGGTCCTCTGGCGCGCTACATCATCATCTACGTCAAGGCGAAGAAGGGCCTCCTGCCCGATCCGACGTGGGCGGAGCAGCTCATGCTCAACCAGATGGATGCGGTGTCGAAGGCGATCGGTCTCGCCCCCGAGGTCTGGCTGCCGACGATGGTCGGCCGCACGGCGGCTCGTGCGCTCGACGCGCAGCTCAACGCCGAGATCGAGAAGTACTACTTCGACAAGCTCATCGCGAACATCAAGGGCGGCGACCTCGCCGTCGCAACATCGGATAAGTGGGATCCCGTGACGTGGCCGAAGGAAGCGAAGGGCGTCGGCCTTTACGACGCGCCGCGCGGCGCGCTCTCGCACTGGGTCGTCATCAAGAACGGCAAGATCGCGAACTATCAGTGCGTCGTGCCGACGACGTGGAACGCCTGCCCGCGCGACGATGCGGCAGGACACGGCGCCTACGAGATGGCGATGATGGACACGCGCGTCGCCGTGCCCGACAAGCCCTTGGAGATCGTGCGCGTCATCCGCTCGTTCGATCCGTGCATGGCCTGCTCCACGCACGTCTACAACGCGAACGGCGACACGCTCAAGATCATGACGACCGATCCCTATGCGGGACTGCAGGTGGAAGAATAGAACGATCACGCATCGTGGAAAGGAGAAACTGCCGCGAGCGGGGCGTTCATCGCGCGTTTCGCGGCAGCAGGGACATGTGATATGAGAGAAGTCAAACGCAGGATCTACTACGTTTTCAGTCCTTGGCTCAGGATCTTTCACTGGATCATGGTCGTCTGCATCTCGGTCCTCTTTGCGACGGGATTGATGATCACCGAGCCTTGGCTCATTTACTCCGTCGAGCCGACGTTCAGCGGCATGACGACGGACAACATCCGAAACATCCATTTCATCGCAGCGTTCACCTTCATGGCGGCCTTCCTCCTGAGGATTTACGGCTTCTATGTGAACCGCGGCGACCGTCTCTTCCCGCGCTTCTGGGAGGGGCTTTTCTGGCGGGCGATCGGCGACGTCATCCTGCACTACATCTTCGCGCGCTACGAGCACAAGTCGTACCTCCGGAACCCGATCGCGCGCATGTCGTACACGCTGCTCTACGTGCTCGTCGCCGTCGAGGTCTTGACGGGCTTTGCGATGTACGGCGCGAACGAGCCGGAAAGCGTGTCTTTCATGCTCTTCGGCTGGGTCATCACGCTCCTGGGCAACGAGTTCATGGTGCACCTCGTGCACCACTACGTCGCCTGGTTCATCATCCTCTTCGCCATCGGCCATCTCTACATGGTCATCCGCGCGGAGTTCATGGAGGGCGAGAGCGAAGTGTCGAGCATGTTCTCCGGCAGGAAAATCCTGACGCACGAGCCGCTCGACGCTTACCAGCTCAGCCACCCCGAGGAAGAGCACAAGGGCAGGGCGAGCTGAGGAAGGAAGAGGTTCAAGCTTATGTGTAAAGAATGCGGCTGCGGCGCGGCGAACGGCAATACGCGCCTGCAGTTCAATGTCAAAGGCTATACGGAGGAGTCGGCGAAGGGCGCGGAAAAGGCGCTTTTGGGTCTTGCGGGCGTGCTCTACGTGCACATCCACGCGCACGACGGCGAGACGACGGTCGACTACGATCCGGCGAAGACAAAACTCACGGAGATTCTTGGCATTTTTGAGGAGCGAGGCCTTTCGGCTGCGCTCTGAGTCGGGCGGTGCGCTTTTGCCGCATCGTTTCAACAGGGAAAGATGGCGCCCCCTTTCGGCAAGCCGCCGGAGGGGGCGCTTTTCGCATAGGAGGAAGTTCGGTGCATGAAATGGCGATCGCCGAGGGCATTTTGGACATCGCGCTCAAGGCGATGGAGGAAAACGAGGCGAAGCGCGTCGCACGCGTGAAGCTGCTCGTCGGTGAAATGGCGGGAGTGGAATGCGAGTCGCTGCTCTTTTGCTTCGAGGCTCTGACAAGAGGCACGGCGGCAGACGGCGCGGCTCTCGACATCGAGCGCGTGCCGCTCGTCGGACGCTGTGGGTCTTGCGGCAAGGAGCAGCATGTCGAGCGATACAGCTTCTTGTGCCCTTCGTGCAGGAACGGCGCACTTGAAATCATCTCGGGACGCGAACTCAAGGTGGAATCTTTGGAGGTGGACTAAGAAAATGGAAGTCAAGGTCATGAAGAACGTTCTGGCGATGAATGATGAAGCAGCAGCAGAAAATGCGACGCTTTTTCAGCGGAAGGGGATCTTCGTGCTCAATCTCATGGGATCGCCGGGCGCGGGCAAGACGACGCTCCTGGAGCGCACGTTGGAAGCATTGAAGGATGAGATGCGTCTTGCCGTCATCGAGGGCGATCTCTTCACATCGAAGGACGCCGAGCGCATCGACCGCCTCGGCGTGCCCGTCGTGCAGATCAACACGAGCGGCGGCTGTCATCTCGACGCGCCGATGGTCAAGAGCGCGCTCTCGTCCATCGACCTCGACTCGCTCGACATGCTCATCATCGAGAATGTCGGCAACCTCGTCTGCCCGGCGGAATTCGAGCTGGGGCAGGACAAGAAGGCGGTCGTGCTGTCGATCACGGAGGGGGACGACAAGCCATTGAAGTACCCGCTGATGTTCAAGGAGGCCGACGCGGCCGTTTTGAACAAGGTCGATCTTTTGCCCTATACGGACTTCGACATGGAGAGCGCACAGGAGGATATCCGCACGATTCATCCGGGCGTCGAGATCATGGCGGTCGCCTGCCGCACGGGCGAGGGGCTTGGGGCGTGGCTCGACTGGCTCAGGAAGAATGTGCGCGAAAAGAAGGAGGCGGCCAGATGAGCGGAAACTTCCTCGACGTGTCGCCCGAAGAGCTTGCGCGTGCGATGCAGGAGATGCAGACGGCGCCCGCCGTGACGATCCTCGGCATCGGCAACGTCATTTTGCAGGACGAGGGCTTCGGCGTGCGCGCCGCTGAGATTCTGCGCGAGAAGTACGACTTCCCGCCCGAGGTGCAGATCATCGACGGCGGCACGCTCGGCGCGGAGCTTCTGGGCGTCATCACGGGCACGGAGCATCTGCTCGTGCTCGATTCCGTCAACGGCGGCAAGGAGGCGGGCACGCTCTTTCACTTTGAGAATGAGGGAATCTCGGCGCATTTCCAGGACAAGCTGTCGGTGCACGAGGTCGGCATCCAGGACGTGCTCGCGACGCTTTCCGTGACGGGGCGCGCGATTCCCGACGTCGTCGTGCTCGGCGCACAGCCCTACGCCGTCGGTGCTGGTGTCGCGCTCAGCCCGCAGATGGAGGCGCTTCTGCCCGAGATCGAGCGCCGAGCCATCGACGTGCTCTCGCGCTGGGGCGTCGAGGTGCGGGCGAAGGGCGCTTCTCGCGAGGTCGCCTTCACGCGCGTCGCCGAAGCGAAGCATGAGAAGGCGGGCGCTTCGTGCGGCTTCGTCGCAGAGGACGAGGCCGATGCGCCGCTCGATGTGCCGATGAAGCAGGCGGGCGAGGCGGTGCGCACGGCGCGGCAGACTTTGCCGCATGAGCTTCTGACGAAGGGAGGCGAAGGCTGATGTGTCTTGCTGTACCGGCGAAGGTGCTCGATATTGCGGGCAGCGTCGCGCGCGTCGCCGTCAACGGCGTGGAGCGCGAGGCGAGCCTCATGCTGCTGCCTGAGGCGAAGCTCGGCGACTACGTGCTCGTACATGCGGGTTTTGCCATGCAGATCGTTGAGGAAAAAGACGCCGAAGAAACGTACGCGCTGCTCGCCGAGATGAAGGGTGCGCCGCGCACGGTGATGTAGGAAGCGGGGAAATGCCTTGAAGAAACTCACGCCGCAAGAAGAAAAGGAAGCGGCAAGGGCGCTCCTTGCTGACATTGAGCGCCTTGCCGCGGGCAGGCATCTTCGCTATATGGAGGTCTGCGGCACGCACACGGTCGCCATCTTCCGCGCGGGACTTCGGCAGATTCTGCCCGAGAATATCGAGCTTGTCTCCGGCCCCGGCTGTCCCGTGTGCGTGACGAGCGACGCCTATATGGACAAGGCGATCGCCTGCGCGAAGATGGAGGGCGTCACCGTCGCGACGTTCGGCGACATGCTCAAGGTGCCGGGCAGCCGCGAAAGCCTTGCAGATGCGCGTGCGGCGGGCGCATGTTTACGCGTCGTCTATTCGCCGCTCGACGCGCTTGCCGCCGCGCGGGAGAATCCCGAAAAGACGGTCGTCTTCCTCGGCGTCGGCTTTGAAACGACAGCGCCGACCGAGGCGGCGGCGGTGCTCTCGGCAAAGGAGGAGGGACTGAAGAACTTCTGCGTCCTGTCGGCGCAGAAACTCGTGCCGCCTGCCGTGAAGCTCCTCTTGGCTGACCCCGATGTGCATGTCGACGGCTTCCTGCTGCCCGGACATGCGTGCGTCGTCACGGGCACGCGCCCCTACGCCTTTCTCGCCGATGCGGCACATAAGCCCGGCGTTGTCGCGGGCTTCACGCCACTCGCCATCCTGCGTGCCGTCTGGCGGCTCGTGCGGCAGACGGCGGCGAATGAAGCCCGCATCGAGAACGAGTACGGCTCCGTTGTGCGCGAGGAGGGCAACCCCGCCGCGCTCGCCGTCCTCGCGCGCGTCTACGAGGAGACGGCGGACGAGTGGCGCGGCCTCGGCGTCATCGAGCGCTCGGGGCTTCGCATGCGCGAGGAGTTCGCCGCGTTCGATGCCGAGCGCCGCCTGCCCGTCGAAGTTGAGCGCGTGGAGAAGAAGACGGCGTGCCGCTGCGGCGAGGTTCTGCGCGGCGCGGTGCGCCCGACGGACTGCACGCTCTTCGCGAAGGCGTGCGTGCCGACGCACGCCGTAGGGCCGTGCATGGTGTCGGTCGAGGGCGTGTGCGCCGCCTGGTACAAGTACGGCCGAGGGAGGTTTCACTTTGGAAAATGAGAAGATCACGCTCGCGCACGGCGCGGGCGGCAGCCTGAGCCAGGCGCTGATGGAGAGCGTCATCCTGCCTGCCTTCGGCAATGAGTTCCTGCAGAAGATGCACGACGGCGCGGCGCTCGACCTTGGCGGCAAGACCGCCTTCACGACGGATTCCTTCGTCGTCGCGCCGCGCTTCTTCCCCGGCGGCGACATCGGCAAGCTCGCCGTCTGCGGCACGGTCAACGACCTCGCGATGACGGGCGCCGTGCCGCGCTACATCTCGTGCGCCTTGATTCTGGAAGAAGGCCTGCCCATCGAGGAGCTCAGGCATATTTTACACTCGATGAAGGAGGCTGCGGCAGAAGCGAAGGTTGCCATCGTCACGGGCGACACGAAGGTCGTCGGCAAGGGTGCGGCGGACGGCATCTACATCAATACGGCGGGACTCGGCGAGATCGAACGCGCGATGGAGCCGCAGAATGTCAGGGCGGATATGGACGTCATCCTCTCGGGCACGCTCGGCGATCATGCGGCGACCGTCATGGCGGAGCGCCACGGCATCGAGATCCCCGCGACGCTTCATAGCGACTGTGCGCCCTTAGGTGATCTCGCCGCCCTCATGCGCCGCGCCGCGCCCTCGATCGCCTGCATGAGAGATCCGACGAGAGGCGGCGCGGCGGCGGTCTTGAACGAGATCGCATGTGCGGCACAAGTCGGCGTCATCCTGGACGAGGAGGCGCTTCCCGTGCGCGAAGAGGTCGAGGGCATCGCCGCATTTCTCGGCTTCGATCCGCTGGAATTGGCGAACGAGGGCAAGGCGATCGCCTTCTGCGCGCCCGAGGAAACGGCGGCGCTTCTCGCCGCCATGCGCGAGCATCCTTACGGCAGGAACGCCTGCTGCATCGGCCGCACGACGGCGGAGGAGCCGGGCATCGTCGCACTCAAGACGGCGCTCGGCGGCCTGCGCATCGTCGACATGCCGCTCGGCAATCTCGTGCCGCGCATCTGCTAGGGCGGCTGCGGCTCAGACCCGCGCGTCCGCTGTGCGGCGGAGACGCGCGATGCGGTCGAGGATTTTTACGAGAAGCGGTGCAGCCAAGAGCGTGAAGACCATGCCGGGCAGAGCCGCCGCGACGAGCGCCCATGCGCCCTTGCCGACGACGAAACTCAGCGTGATGCGGGCGGTGAAGGTGCCGAGCGGTCCTGCGAGCGCCACCGTCCAATAATGGCGGTCGAAAAGTACGAAGACGAGCCCGACGACGAGACGGAACTGCATGGCGATGGCGACATTGAAGAGGTTCTGCGTGCCGAGCAGGAGGCCGACGAGACTCGACAGGACGCCCGCCAGAATGTAGCGCTTGAAGCCGAAGACGGCGCAGATCGCGACGGCCAGCGGGGCGGAGAGCTGAAATTCCAGCCCTGGCGCCAGGCTCGGCAGCTTGATGGCTCCCGTGACGGTGATCAGGGCGGCGAGCAAGGCGATTTCGGTCACGTCAGAGGTGGAAACGGCAAGTTTTTTCATGGGAAACGCTCCTTTTTTACGGAATCACGGGTGAGTCGAACGGCTTTATCGCACCTGTGATTCCTTTTTATTGTTTCAGCGTACACGTTTTGCGCAGTATTGTCAACTGTGAAATAAATAAAGTTGACAATAAAATAAACAAGGTCTATTCTATAGAAAGGTTTCTGATGGAAGGAGTGTTTCTGCATGGCGCTTTACAGTCTGAAAATGCGGGCGGAAAAGAGCGCGGGGAAGCGCGAGCACGTGTCGGGCGCGGAGAAAATCTTGCCGGAGGAGGAACTGCCGGAACATTTGTCGGCGCTTCTTTCGCGCGCCCTGCACCACGCCAAGGGCAGGGCAGATTTCGTGAACTTCAAGGTGGAGTCGATCGCGCCCGAGGCGGTGGAGCATCTGCCCGCGCTTCCCGTCTCGACGGTCGAGGTTGAGACGCCTGCCGAGGGGCGGCGCGTGATTATCGACGCTTTGGGAAAACTTGGTTTGAAAAACGGCGAAGCCATCTTGGCGAAGTTTTCCGAGACGTATGGGATGCGCGGCGCAATGCTGCTCGATGCGGACACGCTCGAACGCTTGGAGCCGGACGCCGAACGCGGCCTGCGTGCGACGTACATGGACGCCGAACGTACTGCAAAAGGGGCGTCCGACTGCAAAAACCACTTCGCCGAAGCCGTCGTCCTCGCGACGAAGGTCGTCCATGCGCCGCACATCGTCGCGGAGATCTGCGTGTCCGACGATCCCGACTATGTGACGGGCTATGTGGCGGCGCAGTCTTTCGGCTATCGCCGCATCACGAAGCTCAAGGAGGCGGGATCGCCCGACGGCGGACGCATCTTCCTCTATCGCGGCCCGCGCGACGGCGTCGCCGAGACGATTCGCTATCTGGAAAAGCAATGCGTGCTCGTGCGCGGCGTGCCGGACAGTCCGGCGGGGAATGTGCGCCCACAGGGCATGGAGGAAAGGCTCGCCGAAGAGCTGGCGGCGAAAAAGGAGCGCCATCTTTGCCGCGAGATGCACGAGATCGACTCGGCGCAGGCCGCACACGTCACGGTCGGCGGTGCGGAAAAGCTGCTCCTGGCGTCGAACAACTACCTTGGACTCGTCGATCATCCGCACCTCAAGCGGGCGGCGCAGGAGGCCGTCGAGCGCTACGGCTGCGGCTCCGGCGGCTCGCGGCTGACGACGGGCACGCTTCCTCTGCACACGAAGCTGGAAGAGGAGCTGGCGGCGTTCAAGGGGACGGAGGCGGCGCTCCTCTTCGATACGGGCTACATGGCGAATGTCGGCATCCTTTCCGCGCTTGGTCAGAAAGGCACAGTCTTTTTCAGCGACGAACTCAACCATGCGAGCATCATCGACGGCTGCCGCTTGAGCCGCGCCAAGATCGTCGTCTATCGCCACAGCGACATGCAGGATTTGGAAGAGAAGCTCGCCGCCCATGCTCAGTGTCCGGGCGTCATCGTCTCCGATGCGGTGTTCAGCATGGACGGCGACATTGCCGATCTGCCGCGCATCTTGGAGCTTGCACGAAAGTACCATGTTTGGAGCATAGTGGACGAAGCGCACTCGACCGGCGTGATCGGCGCGACGGGGCGTGGTATATGC
The DNA here is from genome assembly GCA_947097535.1 of uncultured Selenomonas sp. Lineage (GTDB taxonomy): Bacteria > Bacillota > Negativicutes > Selenomonadales > Selenomonadaceae > Selenomonas. Next base: position 1,779 of record CAMURM010000026.1, on the reverse strand, counting down.
GAGCATTTTCACTTAAAGGAAAAGCCCGATGTCCTGATGGGGACGCTGTCGAAGGCGTTGGCGAGCGAGGGCGGCTACGTCTGTGGCAGCCGGCTCTTGATCGACTATTTGAAGAATACGGCTCGCAGTTTCATCTTCTCGACAAGCCAATCGCCCGCCAATCTCGCCGCCGCGTCCGCAGCGCTGCAGCTCCTGCAGGAAGAGCCGCAGCGCGTCGCCCGCCTGCAGGAAAATGTCCGCGTGTTCTGCGCGGCGCTTGCCGAGCATGGCGTTGAAGCCCGGAGCGAGACGGCGATCGTGCCGCTCATCGTCGGCGAAGAGTCCCTGGCGATGAAGATCGCGAAGGATTTGGAGCGGCAGGGCATCCTCGTATCCGCCATCCGCTACCCGACGGTGGCGAAGGGGGCGGCTCGCCTGCGCGTCGCCTTGGCTGCGACGCATACGGAGGAGGAGCTGAAAAGCGCGGCGGCGCGGATTGCGGCATGTATGAGGACTTCTCGCTGAAGGGCGGCAGATGCCCCTCTTCTTTTCCTATTGACGCAACCCCCTCTTTTTCCTATAATAGAAAGGTATTTTTATTGAAGAGCAGGAAAGAGACGATCGGATGCGAAAATTTGCCTTGACACTGAGCTTAACCTCGCTGCTCCTTCTCCTCGTGAGCTCTCTTTGCTTCGCTGAGGATGAGGGGCGGCGCTTCGTGGACGCGCGCGGCGGCACGGGCTACTTCGTCGACGTCACGACAATTTCCGTCGACAGCGATCACGAATATACGGCGAACGTCGCCATCATCAAGGCGAAGGAAAATCAGCTCTTTTCCTACCGCATGCACTTCGACTTCGCGGCGCATACCTACCAGATCCTGCGCTCCGCGACGATGACCTACGATACGCGCGAGGTCTCCCAGCGCGTGACGACGCCCGGTCTGCCTGCGCCCTATGTGCCCGGCTCGCCGATCGCCGCCATCGTCGACTACCTCTACGCGTGGCAGCGCGGCTTCGAAAAATAAAAAATATGCGCTCGCTTGCGGGCGCATATTTTTTTCCCTGTGGTGCGCTGGAAAAATTTCTAATTTATCGACATAAAAAATAATTATTATCTACTCGTTTTCGATAAAAAGGGCTTGAAAACCTTTTTGAAATATGATATTCTTATAGCAATAGGAAATATAGCCCAATAAACATCCGGAAGCCATGCTCGTCCCGACGAGCGTTGCAGAAGAGTTGGTGTCGAGGTTCGGGAAATCTCGTCACCGTCAGGACACTTCTGCAAACATGGGAACTTTCGCTTGTAGGCGGCGCTCAAGCTTCTTTGCCGTCATGCCCCCGGGGTTAGTCCTCATACGGGGCGCTGCAGAGTACTGCGTTACGATGCTGCCGGGCAGGCTTCCTATGTTCGGTGTTGCCGGAGCCTTCGCTCCCGGGTCTTTGCGCCACGCGTATATGTCCAGGCTTCCTCGGATGTCCGTAGTGCTTTTCCGACGGCGGAGCTGTTCGTGCATCGTGTACGGGCTGCTGCAGCTTCGCGAAGGGATGGGCGCCTCGGCGTGCAGCCGAAGGGGAAAGAGAAGGCAAGGGTGGCAGGGCTTTTCGAACAAGAAAGACGGCGGGGCTGCCCCGCCGTCTTTCTTGTTCCCGTGCGTTATGGCTGCGCGATTACGAAAGAAAGCTCCATGGGGCTCTTGCCTCATGGAGCTTTTTTTCAGCGCACGCGTGCGGCGGGCTCTTCCGGCTCTTCCTCGGGGAAGACGACGCCCTGCACCTGCACGTTCGTTTCGACGAC
>CAMURM010000025.1 GCA_947097535.1 uncultured Selenomonas sp. | reverse complement strand
CCTCCATGCGTACTTGGAGCATCGTCCTGCCTTCGGGATCCATCGTCGTTTCCCAGAGCTGCTCGGGGTTCATCTCGCCGAGGCCCTTGTAGCGCTGCACGGTGGCATTGTCCCTGCCGACCTCGTTGAGCTTCTGCGCGAGCTCATCGTCGCTGTAGGTGTACCAATGCTTCTTGCCCTTCCGTATGAGGTAGAGCGGCGGCTGCGCGATGTAGACGTGGCCGCGCTCGATCAGAGGCTTCATGTAGCGGTAGAAGAAGGTCAGCAAGAGCGTGCGGATGTGGGAGCCGTCGACGTCGGCATCGGTCATGATGATGATCTTGCCGTAGCGGCGCTTCGCGATGTCGAAGTCGTCGCTGATACCAGTCCCGAACGCCGTGATCATCGTGCGGATCTCGGCATTGGCGAAGATCTTGTCGAGGCGCGCCTTTTCGACGTTCAGGATCTTGCCGCGCAGGGGCAGGATCGCCTGGAAGCGGCGGTCGCGTCCCTGCTTCGCCGAGCCGCCGGCGCTGTCGCCCTCGACGAGGTAGATTTCCGCCTGCTCGGGATCTTTGATCGAGCAGTCCGCGAGCTTTCCGGGCAGGCTCGACACTTCGAGCGCATTCTTGCGCCTTGTCAGCTCACGCGCCTTTCGCGCGGCTTCCCTCGCGCGAGACGCCATGATCGCCTTCTCGATGACCTTCTTCGTGATGGCGGGATTTTCCTCGAAATACTCGGTCAGTCCCTCGGTCACGATGGAATCGACGATGCCGCGCACCTCGGAGTTGCCGAGCTTCGTCTTGGTCTGTCCCTCGAACTGCGGCTCGCGCACCTTCAGGCTGATGACGCAGGTCAGCCCCTCGCGCACGTCCTCGCCCGAGAGGTTGCCGTCCTTGTCCTTCAAGATTCCCTGCTTGCGCGCGAAATCATTGGCCGCGCGCGTCAGGGCGATCTTGAAGCCCGCGAGATGCGTGCCCCCTTCCTCGGTGTTGATATTGTTGACAAAGCTGTAGATATTCTCCATGTAGCTGTCGTTGTACTGCATGGCGATTTCCACAACGGTATCATCCTTGATACCATTGAAATAGATCGGCGTCTGGTTGATGATCTCCTTCTTGCGGTTCAAATGCTCGACGAAGGAACGGATGCCGCCCTCGTAGTAGTACGACTCCTCGCGGCCCTCGCCGCGCTTGTCCATGAGCTTGATCGTGATGCCCTGATTCAAGAAGGCGAGCTCTCTGAGACGATGCTTCAAAGTATCGAAGCTGTACTGCGTCACCGTGAAGATTTCGGGGTCGGGGATGAAGTGAACCTTCGTGCCCGTCTTTTCCGTCTCGCCGATGACCGCTAAAGGTGTCGCCGTCACGCCGTGCTCGAAGCGTATGCTGTGGATCTTGCCGTCGCGCCTGACCTCGACGTCCATGGAGGTCGAGAGCGCATTGACGACGGAGACGCCGACGCCGTGCAGGCCGCCCGAGACCTTGTAGCCCTCACCGCCGAACTTGCCGCCGGCATGGAGAACGGTCAGCACGACTTCGACCGCGGGCTTGCCGCTCTCGTGCATGTCGACAGGGATGCCGCGCCCGTTGTCGACGACGGTGATGCTGTTGTCCGCCTCGATCGTCACGTCGATATGGTCGCAGTAGCCCGCGAGAGCCTCGTCGATCGAGTTGTCGACGACCTCGTAGACGAGATGGTGCAGGCCGCGCTCCGACGTGCTGCCGATATACATGCCTGGGCGCTTGCGCACGGCTTCCAGACCTTCGAGGATCTGGATCTGGTCGGCGCCGTAGTCGCCGTCGACCGCCGTGACGTCGGCGCTGTCCATATCCGTATGGATCTCGACATTCGCCAGATCGAGGTCATCGTCGCGCACTTCCTCGGCAAAGCGCGCCGCTTCCGCCGCGCGCGCCTCGTCCTCAGCTGCGTCCGTCATGGCGCGGTCAAGCGCCTGTTGGAGCGCATCCTGCTTCTGTTCCTTCTCCTTTGCCATTCTGCTGTCGTACCTCCATCAGTATCCAAAAAGTATTAAGCGTATCAAAAAGTCTATTTCACTGCAAGATCATGCAGGATTTATCCATGTTTCCGCTTCTATGCGAGCGGTGCTTCCAAACGCTTTTTCAACGATTGTGCGGAAATCAAGGAGAAATACACCGCTTCATCCGTGAGGATGACGGAGCGCGGCGCTTTTCCCTCTGCTTCGCCCTCTGCCTGCCGCTCGGACGACTCTGCCGCCGCGTTTTCATAGAGCTTGCTGTCGAGGATCGCTATGATGCGCGCTGCGTCGACCGAGCAGTCAGCGCCGAGATGCAGATACATCGGCTCCCTCCTTGCCCTCTCTTGCCGTTTTCACTCTCTTCTTCATGAAATCCGAACGCTTTGGGAAGGGCGAAAAGACCGTTCCCTCCGCCATCTCACGCCGGAGATCGTAAAGCGTGCGGCGCACGATTTCCTCCGTAAGCTGCTCGGGGCGCAACGAGCGGTAGAGCATGACGAGCGTCTTCGCCTCCAGGCTCTCCCAGTCGCCGAACTTGATGCGGCGCGCCAGCTCCTGCGAAAGGCGCGAGCGCTCCGAGGCGACCATGGCAGGCGTGCAGGGGATGTGCTCCTGGATTTCGGCGTAGCGCGCCCACGGGAGATCGAGCAAGAGGCGGCGCAAGAGGCGGCGCTTTTCCTTCTTCTCCTGCATGGCGCAGGCGAGGCAAAGCCGCCCGCCCGCAACGAGCCTGCCGCAATGCGGGCAAGGCTCATCCCCCGCAGCTTTGCGCGCCTTTTCGCTCTTCTTTCGCTTCTCAAAAAGGCAAAGGAGCTTCTCGCGCAATACCGGATTGCCGACAGAGGCTATGCTCCTCGTACATGCTTCCTGCTCCTCTTCGCTCAGCTGCATTTCCTGCAGGGCTTTTCGATATGCTTCCTGTCCTTCGGTATCATCCGCATCACTTGAATCATTTTTCTCCGCACGTCGCCAAACATCGCTCTTCTGCCACGAGAAGCGGATCTTTTTGACCATCTCAAAGCCGGCGATATTGTTGAAGCGCGCGAGGATCATGAGCTGCATGAGCATGATCTCGTTGCGCCAGGCAGGCGCCGCAGCATAGAGAATGAGCTCGTCTCCCTCGACGGCGAGCGGCCAGACATGCGCGGCGATGCCCGCACCGACGATTTCCTGCCAGCGCGCGAGGACGAAGTGCTCCTGATACATGCGCTCGATCTTCTTGCCGAGCGCATGTATACTTTTCGGTATCACATGATTGATTTTTTCCATGCCGGGATTGCGGCGGTAGGAGCGCTTCATGGCATACCTTTCTTTCCGGAAACAAGCATTTCTTCCTGCGCATAGAAACAAGATACCAATGCGGCGCCAAAGCTCAGGCAGAAACTGTTCCTGATACCACATGGAAAACTTTTCCTATTACTTTTACGGGCAGATAGGCGGCGTCGGTCGCCGTGATCAGCGTCTGTATGCGCTCCTTGCCGATGAACTCCATGAGCTTCTCGCGGCGCGTGCCGTCAAGCTCGCTCATGACGTCATCGAGCAGGAGGATCGGATATTCCCCCGTTTCCGAGCGCAGAAATTCCAGCTCGGAAAGCTTCAAAGAGAGAACGCCCGTGCGCTGCTGCCCTTGCGAACCAAAGGAGCGCAGATTAATACCATTCACTTCCAGACGGATGTCGTCCCTCTGCGGGCCGATGCTCGTAGAGCCGCGCAGGATATCGAGCTCCAAGGATTCTGCCAGCTTTTCATTATACCATGGAATGAGCTCGGCTGTCACGCGAGGCGGCTCTCCCTCGCTGCCGAAGAGCTCATACGAGAGGGAGAGGTTCTCCCTGCCTGCAGAAATCCGCCTCTGCATGAGGTTGGCGAGCATGTTGAGCTTCTTGACGGCGAGAAAGCGCTTCTCGACGATGCGCGCGGCACTTGCCGCAAGCTGCTCGTCCCAAAGCGGCAGCATGTCCTTGCCCGCGCGCCGCTCGCGAATCTTCTTCAAAAGGTTGTTCCTCTGCATGAGAAGCCGCGTGTACTGCAAGAGTTCATGACCATAGGCGGGACTCGCCTGAGAAAGCTCGCCGTCGAGGAAGCGCCTTCTCTCCGCCGGCGCTCCCTTGATAAGGAAGAGATCTTCAGGCGAAAAGAGCACGGCATTGAAGGTGCCGAAGAGCTCCTTCGTCTGCAGCGCTTCGCCGTTCTTGCGGATGAGGCGCCGCTTGCCGCGCTGAAAGCGAAATTCCAGTGTATTTTCTACATCGAAGCGCTCGAAAAGAAGCTCGATCCTCGCCGCCGGCGCCTCCCAGGCGATGAGATCGGCATCGGTCGTCGTCCGATGCGAACGTCCCATCGCCGCATAGTAAAGAGCCTCCGCAATATTCGTCTTTCCCTGCGCGTTTTCGCCGAGAAAGACGTTGATATTGGGAGACAGTGTGAGATCGAGCTCTCGATAGTTGCGGAAGTCTTTCAGACGGAGGCTCTTTGCTTTCATCGCGGTCAGTTCTGCGTGCGCACGGGCGTCACGATATAGACGAAGGTCGGGTTGTCCTCTTCGCGCACCGCCGCTGCCTGCAGGCTCTGGTTGAGCAGGAAGCGGAAGCTCTGGCTGTCGAGGTTCTTCAAGACGTCGGTGATGTACTTCGCGTTGAAGGCGATATTGACAGCAGGACCTTCGATCGTCGCCGGCACGGTTTCATCGGCGTTGCCTATATCGGGGCTGTTCGACGAAATGCGCGCCTGATTGTCGCCGAACTCAAGACGGATGATGTTGTAGTCGGCGGAGCGCGATATGAGCGAGACGCGGTCGACGGCATCGAGGAAATCTTCGGTATCAAGCGTGACGGTCGTGGCAAAGCTTTTTGGTATCACGCTGTCGTAGTTTGGAAATTGGCCTTCGATGAGGCGCGTCATGAAGACGACGTTCTCGAATTGGAAGCTCGCCTGATTCGAGGAGCAGCAGACGTCGACATCGATGGGCATTTCGGAGTTCAGTGCACGCAGGAGCTCATTGAGCAGTTTTGCCGGAATGATGATGTGGATGTCGCTGGCAAGGTCGGCAACCACTTCTTTCTTTACGGAGAGGCGATGCGTATTCGTTGCTGCCATCTTCAGCGTTTCGCCGTTGATTTCAAGCTGGCAGCCCGTGAATACGGGACGCGCTTCGTCTGTAGCGCAGGCGAAAACCGTTTTCTTTATGATGTCGCGCAGCACCGTGTCCTGAATCTTGAAGCGAACGCCTTCTTCGAGACGCTTGACGGTCGGGAAATCGTTGGCAGGCATGGAAAGGAAGGTGAAGTTCGAGGCTGCCGATTGGATCTTGCAGACATTTTCGCCGATTTCCTGAGAAAGTGTGACGGTTTCGCCGGGAAGACGGCGAATGACTTCCTGCATGTAGCGGCCGGAAAGGACGATTTTTCCTTCTTGCTCGACTTCAGCGGGAATAACTGTGATGATGCCCATTTCATTGTCTGTGGCATGAAGTTCTACTTGATTCTCTGCGGCTTCAAGATATATGCCTGAGAGGATCGGTGTTTGCGGCTTGTTGGCAATCGCTTTGGAAACGAGCTGGATGGCTTGTGCAAGCTCGTTCTTATGGCAGGTGAATTTCATGAATCTGGCTCCTTTGTGGCTTTTTTATTTAGGTGCGCCCGTATTGACTTATATGACAAGAATATAAAGAAGAATAGCCGTAATAGTAGTAGGGGCTGTGGAAATGTGGAAAAGGCAGCGGACGCTTTTGATACCAATGCGAGTCCCTTGTGTATAAGGTGTAGATAAGTCGGTCGGACATATCCACATATTCACAGAGAAAAAAGAAAAGCGGAATTGTCCACATGTTGGGCACAGGATAATACGGTGCTTTTCCACAGAGTTATACACGGACGTGCGGTGCGCAATCTACAGCAGGTTAGAGGCTCTCTATGCGCTGCATGAGCTGCTCGATCGTGCGGTCGAGCTTGGAATCTTCCTGACGCTCCTTGCCGATCTTGTCGCAGGCGTGGATGACCGTCGTGTGATCGCGGCCGCCGAAGGACGTGCCGATCTGCGGCAGGGAGTTGTTCGTCAGCTCACGGCACAGATACATGGCGATCTGGCGCGGCAGGGCGAGGTTGCGCGTGCGTTTTTTGCCGTGCAGATCGTCGAGCCGCAGCTTGAAGTAGGAGGCGACGACCTCCTGGATGAGCTCCATCGTCACCTCGCGCGTCTTGCCCGTGGGGAAGATGTTGGCGAGCGCTTCGTTGACGAGCGTCGTCGTGATGGGCTGCTCTGTGAGCGAAGCGTAGGCGACGACTCTCGTCAGAGCGCCTTCGAGCTCGCGGATGTTGTTATCAATGCGGTTGGCGATGGAAAACATAACGTCGTTCGGCACATCGAGGTTTTCAAGCGCTGCTTTCTTGCGAAGAATCGCTATGCGCGTTTCGAGATCAGGCGCCTGGATGTCCGTGATGAGGCCCCATTCAAAGCGCGAGCGCAGGCGGTCTTCGAGCGTCTGGATCTCGCGCGGATGGCGGTCGCTCGACAGGATGATGTGCTTGTTAGCATCGTGCAGGGTGTTGAATGTGTGGAAAAATTCTTCCTGCGTATGCTCCTTCTTGGAAAGGAACTGGATGTCGTCGACGAGGAGGACGTCGATGTTGCGGTATTTCTGGCGGAAGGATTCGGGATTGCCGTCGCGGATGGAATTGATGAGTTCGTTGGTGAATTTTTCGCTCGAAATGTAGAGGACGCGCATGGCAGGGAACTTTTCGAGGATCTTGTGGCCGATGGCGTGCATGAGATGTGTCTTCCCAAGCCCGACGCCGCCGTACATGAAGAAGGGGTTGTAGACTCTGCCCGGAGCTTCGGCGACCGCGAGCGCAGCAGCATGGGCGAAGCGGTTGGAGTTGCCTGTGACGAAGGTATCGAAGGTATAGTGCGGGTTCAAGGAGGAAGCGTCGCCGGGAGCGATTGCGCCCGGCATGTCGTAGGAGCGGCTCGGCTCCTCTTTTTTGCGCGGCGTCACCGTATATTGGGACGACGTCTTATCGCCAGGTTTTGTTTCTGCTACCATCATGCCGGTCGGAGACGTATGCTCCGTCAGGAGAGTTTCCTGTATGGGAGGGGCTTCTTTCTTTTCAGGCTCAATGTTGAGATTTTTCACTTCGATCTTGAGCTTTTTCTTGCAGAGATCGAATACGGCATCCTCGAGGAAGGGGATGTAACGTTTCGCGATCCAATCCCGAGCGAGTGCTGTCGGTGCACCGAGGACGAGTGAGGTTTCGGAAAGTGAGAGGGGCTTGACGGGACGAAGCCATTCGTTCAGTGTGAGTTCTGTCAAGGAGTTCTGATCGAGAACCTTCTGCAGGATTTGTTCCCAAATCGCTTGCAGCTCTGATTGTTCCATGGAAAAATCCTTTCTTGAAGTAAATAACATATTTCATGCACATCTGTATAACTTTATCCACATTTTTGTACACAAGCTGTGGATAAAAGAAGAAAAACGAAGAAACCTATACGGGAGAAAAAGGACGGAAATGGCAGAAATACAGGTGGGAAAAAGCTTTTCTTTATATAATGAAAGAAAATGACGAAAAGACCTGTGGAAATATTGCTCTTGCCTGTGGATAATGTGCATATCTCTGTGTATAATTCCCGCGTTGGCTATGAATATCTTAGCAGACTGCAAAAAAGTTATCAACAGGCATTTCGTTCCTATGTGCGAAAAAAGCCTGTTTCATCCACAGGATAGAAGTGAAATCGCACGGGCTCGCGGCAGAAATCATGGGAAAATCCTTGACACTCTTTTGTCTGTGGGCTATAATTTAGCGTAGTTAAAAGCGATAGTAGGGACATTTTCGTGTTCTTTAGCATTTTGACTGGAAGAATCCTTGGTAAAACAGCGATTCTTAAAAAGTTTGAGGAGGTGGATCTGCATGAAGATGACGTATCAGCCGAATAACCATTGGCGCAAGAAGACGCATGGTTTCCGTGAGCGCATGAAGACGAAGGGCGGCCGTCTCGTACTGAAGAGAAGGCGCGCGAAGGGCAGAAAGAAATTGTCAGCGTAATCGTTTCCTCAGCACTCACTAGGTCACTCCGGTGACCTTTTTTCATGAAATGACAAAGCATTTTGATTTCGATGATGAAGGAGTTTTTGCATGTTGGGGCTGCCCAGAAACCGCATCTTGAAAAAGAAGAAGGATTTTCAGGCTGTCTATTCCCGTGGAAAATCGTATGCAAACAGATTTCTTGTGCTTTATGTCTTTCGTTCCCAGGGATTGCAGGGAAAGGTCGGTTTTGCGGCGGGCAAGAAGCTCGGCAATGCCGTCAAGCGCAATCGTGTCAAGAGATTGCTTCGTGAGTCTTACCGTATGCACCAGAACGAGATCAGAGAGGGCTGCTCCCTGCTGCTCGTAGGCAGGAAAGCCGCTGTCGAGGCGCGTTGTCAGGATTTAGAGAAGGCTTTCCTCGCTTTGGGCAGGAAAGCCGGTATTGTGGCGGGAAACGCTTTTGCAAAGGAAAGGCGAAGCCGATGAAATGGCTGCTTCTGCTCCTCATCCGCTTTTACCGTTTGTTTCTTTCTCCGTTGAAGCCGCCTTCGTGTCGTTATATTCCTACATGCTCGGAATATGCAAGCATAGCTATTGAAAAATATGGGGCTCGAAAGGGAGCTGTTCTCGCAATCAAGAGAATTCTCCGCTGCCATCCCTTTCATGCGGGTGGCTATGACCCTGTACCATAAGATTAGGATGTGGTGATTTGGAATTTTTGTCGTCACTGTTTCACCCCGTCATCGTGGTGATCCAGTTCATGTTGGAGAATTTGTACGCTTTTACCGGATTGCTTGGTTTTGAAAATTACGGGATCGCCATCATTCTGCTGACGATTCTCATCAAGGTTTGTCTCTACCCGCTGACGGTCAGACAGGTGCGCTCCATGAAGGGGATGCAGGAGCTGCAGCCAAAGATGAAGAAGCTGCAGGAAAAGTACAGGGATAATCCGCAGATGATGCAGCAGAAGATCGGCGAGCTGTATAAGGAGGCCGGCGTCAACCCGTTGGCGGGCTGCCTGCCGCTTCTCATACAGATGCCGATCCTCATGGGGATGTTCTATGCACTGCAGGGATATGCGTATTCGGGAACGCCGTCGTTCCTTTGGCTGACCTCGCTTTCCGAGCCGGATCCGCACTATGTGCTGCCTGTTCTTTCGGCTCTTTCCACATGGTTCGTACAGAAGCAGACATCAACGGAAATGAATCAGCAGATGAAGATCATGATGATCGTCATGCCGATCTTCATTGGTTGGATCAGCCTGAAATTTGCCTCTGGGCTTGTTCTCTATTGGGTCACGATGAATCTTGTGCAGATCGTGCAGCAGTGGTGGATGTACCGCAATGAGGATGGCGCGGGAAAGAAAGGAGTTGCCTGATATGGCGGATTTCGTGGAAAAGACCGGAAAGACGGTGGATGAAGCCATTGAAGCTGCTCTTTTCGCCCTGCATCTTCCGAGGGAACGCTGCACGGTGGAAGTCCTCGATGAGCCGTCGAAAGGTTTCTTCGGTTTCGGCAAGCGCGACGCCAGGGTGCGCGTGACGGCGAAGGAGGAGCCTGCACCTCAGACCGCAGCTCCGTCCGTGAAGGAATCGGAAGCGGTGCAGGAAGAAGAGCGCAGCGCGGAAAAGCCGGCAGCGGCGCCGACGAGTGCGCCCGACGCGCGGGAAGATTCGCCGAGTAGGGGCGATGCCATCGTCGACCGCGGCTTCTCCTATTCTTCAGCGCGCGAGAGCCGTCCGTTTTCGGAGCAGCGCCGCGAGCGCTTTTCTTCAGGCAGGCGCTCTTATGCTTCGGATTCGTCGCCGTATACGCGCGCGGAAAGACCGCGTCCGAGCATGTCCGCTGCCGATGCAGCGGTGCCGCTGCAGAAGGCGGAGGACTTCCTGCGGCAGATTTTCCGCGCGATGGAGCTCGACGTCGCGATCGAAAGAAGGGAGCGTCCGCATTCGTTTGAGCTCAATCTTTCGGGGCAAAATCTCGGCATCCTGATCGGCAAGCACGGACAGACGCTCGACGCCCTGCAGTATCTCGTGAATCTTGCCGCGAATCAAGGCTTGACGGAGGAGCGCGTGCGCATCATCCTCGACATCGAGGGCTATCGTGAGCGCCGCGAGGAAACGCTCTACCGTCTGGCGGCACGTTTGGCAGATCGCTGCTGCCGCACGAATCAACGCGTCGTCTTGGAGCCGATGAATCGCCACGAGCGCAAGATCATCCATCTCGCTCTGCAGGAGAACCACCGCGTTCTGACCTACAGCGCAGGTGATGAGCCCTTCCGCAAGGTCGTCATCGAGCCGAAGCATCGCGTTTCGCGCATGGACGGCTATATGAGTGAAGAGGATTATTGATCAAGAAGCTTTATCGGGCTGTTGCAGCGAGCGACAGCCCTTTTCTTGACTTGGAGGGGGCGAAAAATTGCAGCAGGCAGATACGATCAGTGCCATCGCGACAGCAATCGGCGAGGGCGGCGTCGGCATCGTGCGCCTTTCCGGCAGAGGTGCCATAGAGACGGCATCGCGCATGTTTCGCGCCGCGGGCGGCAAGAGTATCCTTGAGGCGGGTGCGCGCGCGCTCCTCTACGGCACGATCGTGCGCGAGGACGGGCGCCTCGTCGATGAGGCGCTTTGCCTCGTCATGCGTGCGCCGCATTCTTATACGAAGGAAGATGTCGTGGAGCTCCAATGCCACGGCGGGGCGCTGTCCCTGCGCGAGGTTTTGGCTCTAACGTATCGCTATGGTGCACGTCCGGCGGCGCGCGGCGAGTTCACGAAACGCGCCTTTTTGAACGGCAGGCTTGATCTCGACGAAGCACAGGCCGTCATGGACGTCGTGCAGGCGAAGACCGAGAAGGGACTGGAAATGGCGGCGGGGCATCTCGTCGGGCATTTTTCTTCGCGCATACGCGCCATGCGCGAGGATATCCTTGCCGTGGTCGCGCACATGGAGGCGGTCATCGACTTCCCCGAGGAGGGCGTCGATGACGTCGTCCTGGAAGATGTAAGGGCGAAGGTGTCGGAAATCCATGAGAAGCTGGAAGGTATACGCAAGACGGCACATACGGGACGTATCTTGAAGGAAGGCCTCGAAACGGCGATCATCGGCAAGCCGAACGTCGGGAAATCGAGTCTTTTGAATGCGCTTCTGCGCGAGGATCGTGCTATCGTCACAGATATTCCGGGGACGACGCGTGATACCATTGAAGAGTATGTCGATATCGACGGCGTGCCGCTCAAGATCATCGACACGGCGGGCATACGCGCGACGGAGGATGCGGTG
>CAMURM010000024.1 GCA_947097535.1 uncultured Selenomonas sp. | reverse complement strand
CGAGCTTGAGCGTGCCGCTCGCCTTGAGCTTCATCGCGCCCGCTGCGTTTGTCATGCCGTACGCGCCAACGGTCAAATCGCCCGTGACGTCGATATCCGCGCCGCCCGTTGTCGTGACAAAGCCCAGTTCTTCGCCGATGGTGAGATTCGTGGCGTTCTTGAATACCATCTCCTTCGCCTTGCCGTCGAGCTTGCCGAGGAGATTGGCGCCCGTGAGACTGACCTTCGCCTCATGCGCTTTGAGCTGGAGCTCGTCCGCCGTGAGGACGCCCGTGCCTTCGATGGCGTTCTTCGAGCCAAGCGTCAGTCTACGACTCGGCGAGACCGTGACTGCGCCGCCGACCGTCAGCTTGCCCGCGCCCGTGTAGATCCAGAGGTTACGGTCTGTCGTCACGCCGTTCACCGTGATATCCGCCTTCTGATCTGCGTCGCCGACGATGTTCCAGCCGAAATTCCGTATCTTGCCCCCGCTCGTAAAGGTATCGCCCGCAAGGTCAAGCCCGCCCGAACCCGTGCCGAAGTTGATGGTCTTGCCGTCCGTGAGCGTCCGGATCTGCGCCGTGTTTCCGGGGATGCCGGGATTCGAGATCGTGCCGTCCAGCGTGAGCGAATCCGTGCGCAGCTCGACATCGCTCGCCGTGATGGCTGCTGCAGCATTGAGTTCAATGCCCTTGCCACTCTGGGACTTGCCGACGATCGTGACCTTGCCCGCGCCCACATCAATCTGCGTGCCCGCGAGCTTGACGCCCGCCGCCGCCGTCGTCGTGCTGCCCGCCATCTCGATACTGCCGTCCAAGGCACTAAAAGAGGTTGTGCTGATCGTGGCGCTGCCGAGATCGATGCCGGAGACGCCTGTGTTCGGCGAGTTCGCAAAGCCTATGCCGTTCTCGGTAAGACCGCCGCCGAGCTTGACATTGCCGCCGCGCGTCTTGATCTGCACGCCGTCTGCCACGCTGATATTGCCGCCCGCGCGTCCATTCGTATCGGAAAGGACGTCGAGATGGAGCGCGCCCGCCGTCGACTTGATGTCGGCATTGATGCTGATGTTGCCCGTCGCCTTGAGCGAGAGCGTCGCATCGCCGCCCGCCGTCTTTGTGATCGCGTCCTGCACCTTGATGAAGTTATCATTGTTGCCCGTGAGGTTCGCCGTCTGAATGGTTACCGATGTACCGCTGTTCAGCGAATTGGTGACGGTCTGCACATCCGCCTGAGAGCCGGCTTCGGGATCGCCCGCCGCACGCGTCTTGACCTCAATATCGCCGGGATCAATGAGCCATTCGCCGCCCTTGCCCGCTTCGGACGAAGCATCGACGCTTCCTGTGATCTGCACCTTCTTGCCCGAGGTCTCGACCGCGCCGCCCGCGCCTATGCCCTTGCCGCGTGCCGTGATCTCGCCCGCAAACTTCGTCGTGCCGTCCGACCAGACGGCGACCGTGCCGCCCGCGGCATCCGCTGCCGTCGCATCGGCACGCAGAGCCGCGCCGCGCTCGACCGTGACATTCTCGGCGTGCGCGAGATCGCCCGCGCCCTGCCAGCCGCCGCCGATCTCGACCGTGCCGGCTGCAGCGCCGCTCACATCCGTCACGCTGCCTGCGGCAAGGCGCACGTCGTTCGCCGTCATGCGGATTGCGCCCGCCTTGCCGTCCAGGCTCGCGGCACGCACGACGCCTTCCTGATTGACGGCAGAGGAAACGAGCGCGTCGCCCGTCGCCGCTGTCATGAAGACGAGTCCTCCGTCCGCTTCAACGATGCCCTTGTTTGTGACGCTCTGCTCCAGCGCCGCTTTCGACGGCACGACCGCGACCTTGCCGTCGCCCGTGAAGTCGAGCGATACGGCGTCTGCCGCCGCAAGGACTGCCGCGCCCTTCTTGGCGACGATGACGCCTTCATTGACGACGTCCTTGCCGAGAAGCGCGACTGCGCCCGCATCCGCCGCACGAAGCGTGCCGCGATTGATGACCTTGCCGTCATTCGGCGTGCCAACGAAGGCATACTTGCCCGCCATGAAATCGGCGTTCGTAATATTCATCGTCGAGGCTGCGATCGCGCCCGCATCGACCTGTGCGCCAGGCGCAAAAAGGACGCCCGCCGGGTTGACGAGGAAGACGCGCCCATTCGCCGTGAGCGTGCCGAAGATCTCGGAGGGATTCCCCCCGAGCACACGGTTCAGCAGAGCTGCCTGAGCATTCGGCTGATAGATATTGACGCGCTCGTTTGCCGCGATGTTGAAGCTCTGCCAGTTGATGACGGCGTTCTCAGTCGCCTGATGAATCGCCATCTCCGCTTGGCTCTTGGCGATGTCGGCAGCGCCCGCCGCGACTTCGCCGCCCTGCGGCAAGGCGCTGGCAGGGCTGCTCGTACCAACGAGGGCTGCGCCCGCCGCCACGATGCCGACGCCGCCCAAGAGGGCGCGGCGCACGTTCTCCTGCAGGCGCAGCAGGAAGGGATTGCTCTCGCCGCGCTCTTTCCGCACGCGGCGCTGCTTTTTCATGAAGCGCATGGGTATTTCTCCTTTTTCGTCTGAAACCGATATTGGGGAATCACTGATAAATTCAGCCACCCATCTTCACACATCTGGGCGACTTCATTTTATCAGCGTTTCCCTTGAACGTCCGAGAAGTCAAGCCATGCCGACCGCCCGGCTTTAGAAGAATTTATACAGTTGGAACCAGAACCTGCCGCTGCGATCCGTGTCGGAGACCGCCTCTTCATGGCCGATCTTCCAAGCGTAGTGCAGATGCGCGACCCAGTTCGCCTGATTGCTCCAATTCACACCGACGCCCGCGCCGTAGAGGCTGCGGCTCTGCGGCCCTGTATAGCCCGACCAACCGTCGTGGTAAAGCCCTACATGACCGCCGTCGACGAAGGCAATGAGCTGCCACATATTCTCGTCACCCTCGCGCGTCGGCAAGTTCCAGCGAAGCTCCGAAGTCCAGCGCCAGCCGTCGTCGCCCGCGGCTTCGCCGACGGGGTAGGCGCGTACGCCGTAAGGCCCGCCGAGCGAGAATTTCTCCGAGGAATCGAGGTTCTTGTTCGCCCACTGGCGGCTGTACGAGAGGTAGAGCGAGAGACGATCGTCTATGTGCTGCAGGCGCGTCAAGTTCAGATTCCACTTGCCGAAATGACCTGCCGTCCGCGCGGTAGCGGCATCGTACCGGCGCTGCACTTCATCGTCGATGGAGAGGTCGCCATACGTGTAATTGAGCGCGAAGGTGTTGCGGCCGCCCGTCCAGATATGGTCGAGGTTGTCGCCGTTGATGCCGATGACCCAGTTTTTCGCTCCCTTGGGATTCTTGTACGCCATGCCCTTCGCTTCGTCCTCAAGATCCTTCCAGTCGAAGCGCAGCGTGCCGTAGAGGTTGAGGTCGCGGCTGCGCCGGAAGTTGTGCTGCCACCAAAGGCTCACGGTCTCCGACGTGCCCGTGTAGTCGAGCGCAGAGAACGCGCCGCCCAGCGTGTAGTGCGAGCGTGCGTAGCTGACGCCGACGCGCTCGCCCTGCTTGGCGAGCGGCGTCGAGTAGGAAGCCGAGCCCGACCACATGCCGCCGTTCGACACGATGCCGCCGACGGAGAAGAGGTCGCCCTCGCGAAACGGACTCGCGTAGTTGAAGAAGGCGCTGTACTGGTAGCGTCCCGTGTAGCGGTAGCCGCCGTTGTCGACGCCGACGTAGCCCCACATGCGGTTGCCCTTGTTCTTGACGTCGATGACGATGTCCGACGTGCCCTGACGGCTGCCCGCCTTGATCTGCGTGCGCGCCTCGACGCGCGAAAGGTCGTTCGTCAGCCAGACGCCGCGATTGAGCGCTTCCTTCTTCACGAGTTCGCCCGAAGAAAGCCCCATCTCGCGCCGAATGGCATTTTCTGTCAAATAGGAGTTATTGTTTACGATGATTTTATCGTAGTGCCCAGGCACGATCGTGAAGTCGACCGTGCCCTCCGCGAAGTCCTGCGGCGCGAGGTAGGCGAAGGCGACGAAGTACCCTTTGGAACGCAGGTATTTCGTGACCTCCGCCGCCTGCTCTTCGAGGTCGGCGAGACGCGCGTACTTGAGCTTGTGCGGCTTTAAGAGCGTGCGAAGCTCCTCGTCCGTCACGGGGTTCTCGCCCGAGAACGTATAGCGGCGCACGAGGATCGCGCTCTCCTGCGCCTGCCGTGACGCAGCGGCTTCCACGCCGCTCTGCCCCACGGTCGGCGCGGAGGCTTCTGCCGCCGCTCCTGCCGATGCCGGCGACTCGGCATCGCCTGTCCCCTCGGTCGCCGGCACATTCGTCGCGCTCGTGCCCATCATCGGCGCTTCGCCCGCCGCTGCACGCAACATCGCCGCCTGCTCGTCACGAGAGGCATCCGCAGCCGCTGCAGCAGGAGGAACGAGCGAAGCGCCCACGAGCGCGAGGGCAACGGCAAAATGCAGCGCCGTGCGTTTCCTTGCGCCGAAAGACCTATCGCATCTCGTCCGTGAATCTTGCTTATCCATCCGCATTATTCCTCCTAAAATCCGTTCCATTTGCTTCCATTTCCCGCTGCTGCGCGAACACACAGGGGCATCTTGTCAAAATCTATGAATTAATCTTCGTTGTATATATTACCACAAGTACGCCTTTTTTCCTAATTAAATCCTGTTATTTTTTAAGGGACGGTATGAATTTAAGAGCTTCCTCCTAGAAAATCCGTAAGTTTTTTGTCCCCGCAACAAGGCACGCGCACAAACGCCAGTTTCCGGACAAAAAGGTGCCGAGCAGATGAGCGATCGCCATACAAGCGCGCAAAAAGCAGAAGCCCCCGATGAACGATTGTCCGTCGAAGGCTTCTATGTTCTTTATCTTTATCTTTGCGTTATCGCCTCGCGCAGGGCGCCGTCACTTCTTTTCGCCGAAATTTTCGAGCGCCGTCGAGAAGTCTTCGACGAGCTCCACGGCGCCCGTGTATTCGCCGTTTTCGTCGTAAATCGCGAGGTAGCGCACGCCGACGGGCTTGCCCTTGATGTAGCGGTAGATTTCCATGCGGTCGCGCTTCTTCGCCTTGAAGTCGGCGACGAGCTGCTCGATGATCGGCACGATGTTCACGGGGTGGCAGTTGTAAACCTTGCTGTCCAGCGCGAGGCGCGGGCGCGCGAAGACCTGCCCGGGGTTCGAGAAGAAGCGCAGCATCTCGTCCTTGTCGATGTAGGTGATGTCGACGGGCAGGAGGTTCAGGATCGCTTCAAGCTCCTTGCAGCTGACCTCGCCCGTCGAGAGGCGCACCTTGCCGGAGGCGAGCATCGCGCGCTCCTTCGCCTCGGCGTCGCTGACGTATGTCTCGCCCGCCTGCCACTTCGGTGCAGCTTCGAGGAAGGCGACGCCGAACTCCGGCATGTCGCGGTAGATCATGAGCCAGTCCTTCTCCGTGAAGAAGCGCAGCGTCAGCGGGAAGAGGATCTTCTCTTCCTTGTAGATCATGTCAAGGATGCGCTGGAAGAAGGCCGAATAGCGCTCCTCCTCACCGCGGATTCCATCGCCGAACGACTTCGTGAGCGCGCGAAGCTCCGCCTTGATCTCGTCGTCCACGCCCCACATGACGCCCGAGGGCCCCGTCACGCCGTAGCGGTAGAGGAGCGTCATGAGCAGCGACTCCTTCTTGCCGTAGTGCGAATAGATGGCGTTGAGCTCGCCGAGCCCGCGTCCGAGCGCCGGCGCATCGCCCGCCGCAAGAGCCGCTTTCAGTCGCTCAAGGAGCGCCGCCAGCCCCTTGTTCTCAAGATTCAGGGTCACGAGCGGATGACCTGCAGGCAAGTCCTTGAGCTCGGGCGCAGGCTCAGAGGTGGGCGCCGCGCCGCCGATATGGCCGTGAAAGAGCGCCGAGTGGACGTCGCAGAGCTTCTGCACCTCGTGGATCGGCGTGCCGCCCTCGATGAGCTGCTGCTCGGCGGCGGAAATCTCCTCCGCCGAAACGCTCGCAAACTCCTTGACGAAGTCGGCGCGCACGGCATCGAGCGACTCGCCCGCCGAAAGGCGCTGCAAGAAGCCTTTGAGATGCGCCGCGCGCTCCGCCGCCTCCCCCGTCGGCGCCTCGCCCGCCCCCTCGGTGCAGCCGCAGCCGCCCGCAGCGTGCGCGTGCGTTTCGTGCGCCCCGCCGCAGCCACAGGCATGCGCTGCGCCCGCCTCCTGCTTGATCGTGAAACCGCGCGCCTCAAGCTCGCGCACAACGTCTTCCATCGCGATCCCCTTGACCGCCGCGCCCTTGGGCACGGTCATGACGCGCCCCATGACATTCAAGACCATCGGATTCTTTATCTCCGCAAAGCCGATCTCCGCCATCGCCTGCTGAAACTCCGGGAACTCCTCCGCAAGCGCCGCCACCGTCTTCGTCAAATCCAGTTCCTTTTTCATATCTGATCGCTCCTGTTCATGCTGAATGCGTTTCTCATTGCAGTCATTATAGCAGATGAGCCGAGAGCTTGTCGTCATATTTGTTACAAGTTTAAGGAAGCACTGATAAATTCAGCCACCCATCTTCACACATCTGCACTGTCCTCTCGTCGTCGACAAATCCTCGACGCAGCACCGATGTATGGGAAAAGGGCGCGGATTTCTCTTTCCGCATGAGAAGAACATTGCATTTCATGCAGTATTATATTACCATAATAGCGAAGGGAGGGCAGACGATGGCAAATATCCACGAAAAACTCCGCCGCCTGCGTCTGGAAAAAGGCATGACCCTTGCAGACGTCGGCAAAAAGATCGGCGTGAACGAAGCGACGGTACAGCGCTACGAAAGCGGTCAGATCCGGAACCTCAAGCAGAAGACGATCGCCAAGTTCGCCGAACTTTTCGGTGTTGCGCCGCTCGATCTCATAGGCTGGGACGCGGCAGCGGCGCCGTATCGCGCTGATGCGCACGGGAGATACTCGCTTGAAAAAATCCTCAAAGAAACGCACCTCACCTACAACGGCTGCGTCCTCAGCACGGAGGATCGGGAAAAGGTGCAGAAAATCATAGAAATCGTCCTCGGGGACAGTCATGAAATAACGAGACGAAGCAGAGCAGCGAAGCAGGAAGCGGAGCCGGATTCCCCCGCACAGGCAAGCGCCTCCGATACCGCCGCCCGCATCGGCAAAAAAATCCTCGCCGCAAGTCTCACCGCGCAGATCGCCATTGATGAGATCATTCGAAATGACAGGAAGGAGCAGACGTCATGACAACGAAACGGCACAGCACCGTAGCCGCCAAAGGGCTGGAAATCCGCACAATCCTCGCCGGTGATGGAAAAGACTATCTATCGCTTACGGATATTGCGAAGTACAGGAGCGAAGATGCCAATCAAACAATCTGCAATTGGATGCGTTTATATTCCACCCTGGAATACTTAGGAATATGGGAGCAATTACATAATCCGAGTTTCAACCCCCTCGAATTCGAGGGGTTTAGAAATCAATCTGGTGCGAATGCATTCCTTATGTCACCTAAAAAATGGATAGAAGCAACGAACGCCATCGGCATTCAGTCGAAAGCCGGTCGTTATGGCGGGACGTATGCGCATAGCGACATTGCATTCAAATTCGCCGCATGGCTTTCGCCCGAGTTCGAACTATATATTATCAAGGATTATCAGCGGCTCAAGAAAGAGGAAGGCGAGCGTCTTTCCGTCGGCTGGGAAGCACGCCGCGCCCTCGCCAGGACAAACTATCGCATCCATACCGATGCCATCAAAGAGCATCTGCTGGACGAATCTGTTTCAGTCGCTCATCAGCGAATGATCTACGCGAGCGAGGCAGACATCATCAACGTCGCACTGTTCGGCTGCACCGCGAAAGAATGGCGGGACGCGCATCCCGAGGCGCGAGGAAATATCCGCGATATGGCGAGTGTTGTGGAGCTTATCATCCTGGCGAATCTCGAATCCATGAACGCCGAATACATCAAGCAGGACATGCCCCAAGCCGAGCGGCTGCAAGCACTTCGCAACATCGCCCTCTATCAGCTGAAATCGGTAACAAGTGCACCGAGTACGAAGCGGCTGGAAGCAAGCATGAATCCACCCACGCTGCCGCCGGCGGAGCATTGAGGACACGGCCGCTCTTTTGCGTGCCGCCTCATTATTGACAACACCGCCGACGCGTGATATTCTTGGCGGAAATCGTGCGCAAAGGCGCGTGTCGAAAGAAAGGACTGTCTCATGAAGCTCATATACCGCCTGCATCGCTGGATCAGCGTTGTCTGCGCTGCCTTTTTCCTGCTGCTCATTCTGACGGGGCTGCCACTGCTCTTCAACGGCGAGGTCGCGCGCTGGAACGCACTTGAAGAGCGTCCTGCTTTCACTGAGGTGCCGAGCCGCGTCCTTTGGGCGCGGGCGGCGGAGGGGCTGGAGAAGATCGAGCGCGAGCGTCCCGGGAGCAGGGTGCAGTCGATCGCCGCCTACCCTGAGCGCGGCCTCCTCGTCTACCGACTGGCGCGTGCCGACGGCGCTCGCGGCGGACGCGGCGGCTCCGCGCTCGCCTACGCGCCGCAGGACGGCGCGCTCGTGCCGTGGCAGGGAGGCGGCGTGAAGTCTCCGGCGCTCGCCTCCTTCATGGGCTGGATGCACCATCTGCACCTGCGCCTTGCCATGGGCGAGGGCGGCATGATCTTCCTCGGCGTCATGTGCTTCTTGAGCTTCCTTTCACTCCTCGGCGGCGTCCTCCTCTATCCGTCCTTCATGAAGCGGCGGCTTTTCGGCGGTATGCGAGGCGGCACGTCGGCGGGCAGTTTTTTTGACTGGCATATCTTCCTCGGTATCCTCACGGCAGTCTGGGCATCGCTTCTGACGCTGAGCGGCGTCGCCATCGTCATCTACATGCTCGGCTACAACAGCTACATCAAGGATGTTGAACAGCTTGTACCGCAAAGGGAAAGCGCGCCGCCCGCCATCGCCTTCTCGGAAATGATCGCCTGCGCGGAGGAAAACTTCCCGCAGCAGGAGCTTCTCTACGTCGAAGCCTCCGATGGCGCAGAGCCTGCGGCGCTGACCCTCGCCGACGCCGAGCGGCCGCAGATGTTCCGTGGGCAGGAAGTCTATCTGCTGCGCGCAGCGGACGGCACGATCGAGCCCTTCACGAAGCCGCTGCCGCTCTGGCTGCGCTTGTGTGACTCCCTGCGCGATTTGCACCTGCACAACCATTCGACGCTCTTTCTGCGGCTTGTCTGGGTGCTCCTCGGACTTTTGAGCGCCGTCGTCATCGTCACGGGCTTCGTCGGCTGGCTGCAGCGCAGCCGCCGCAAGAAGGAGCGGCCGCCCGTCTTCGATCGCACGGCTGGGGCAAAGAGCGTGCCGTGGCGCCTGCCCGCACTCTTCGCCGCGCTATCCCTCGTTGGCATGACGGCGCCGCTTTCCGACACCCTTGTCGGCAACGGCATCGGCTCGCTGGCATAGCTCGCACTTTTTGCCTGCGCCTTTCGCTTGTGACGGCGAGGCAGGAAGTAATATTTTGTAGATAAAGAAACGGGCGTCTTCTCCCATGCGGCGAAGCTGCCCGTTCCTTTTCATGCGCATATTCACCAGAAGCCGCGTAAATCCGCGTAAGTCAGCAAAGTTTTTCTTAACTTTCCCTTGACAACCTTCTCCACCCTCGCTATAATGAGTCTAAACAATTAAACAATCACTTAATTAACAGGGAGGAACTTAAAATGAAAAAGAGCTACAAGATCGAAGTCGAGTGCGCGAACTGCGCTCAGATGATGGAAGACGCAACGAAGAAGATCGAGGGCGTAAAGGACGCGACGGTGAACTTCATGGCGCTGAAGATGAAGGTCGAATTCGCCGACGGCAGCGAGCCGGCTGAAGTCATGCCGCGCGTCTTAGAGGCCTGCCGCAAGATCGAAAGCGACTGCAATATTGAATTCTGAGCCGTCCAAGAGGCAAGTCCGAAGGACGCAGACGATTGGGAAATGGCTCGAATGCGAAAACGTCCCAAGAACGCGAGCTGCAAGCGAAGCGTGATTGGTTGACGTTGACCGCTTCTGAGCCGTCCAAGAGGCACGTCCGAAGGACGCAGACGATTGGGAAACGGCTCGAATGCGAAAACGTCCCGCAAATCAAGCTCGAAGAGCGCAGATGCGCGGTTGACGTTGACCGCCAGAGTAGGATTCAACATCACGTCGCCGGAAAGCAGGTATTTTCGTGAACAAGAAACAAAAAAGAAATCTCATCCGCATCCTTCTGGCGGCCGCCTTGATGATCGTCTTGAGCCAGCTGCCCGTGGCGGGTCTGCCGCGCTTCTTCCTCTACGTCGTGCCGTACCTCATCGTCGGCTATGACATCATCATCAAGGCAGCGAAGGGCGTATGGAATCGTCGTCCGCTCGACGAAAATCTCTTGATGTCTATCGCGACCATCGGCGCGATGGGGCTTGCTCTCTACGAGGATGGCGACTATGTGGAAGGCATCGCCGTCATGCTCTTCTACCAGGTCGGCGAATGGTTTCAAAGCTATGCCGTCGGCAGGAGCCGCAGGAATATCGGCGAGCTCATGGACATCCGCCCCGATTACGCAAACGTGGAAGAAGATGGAAAACTTATACGCCGTGACCCCGACGAAATCGAAATCGGCACGGAGATCGTCGTGCAGCCGGGCGAGAAGATCCCCATCGACGGCATCATCACGGATGGCGCATCGACGCTCAATACGAGCGCACTGACGGGCGAGAGCCTGCCGCGCGACGTGGAGAAGGGGCACGCCGTCGTCAGCGGCTGCATCAATCTCACGAGCGTCTTGAAGATTCGTACGACGAAGGAGTTCGACGAATCGACCGCCTCGAAGATTTTGGAACTTGTCGAGGATGCCAGCGCGCGCAAGTCGCGCTCAGAGACGTTCATCGCACGTTTTGCGCGCGTCTATACGCCGATCGTCGTCGCGGCCGCCATCCTCCTCGCCATCGTGCCGCCCGTCGTGCGCCTCGCCGCGCTCGATGCCGCGCCCGACTGGGGTACATGGATTTACCGCGCCCTGATCTTCCTCGTCATGAGCTGCCCATGCGCACTCGTCGTCAGCGTTCCCTTGAGCTTCTTCGCGGGCATCGGCGGTGCGAGCCGCGAGGGCGTGCTCGTCAAGGGCGCGAATTACCTCGAAATGCTCGCTGAGATCGACACCGTCGTCTTCGACAAAACGGGCACTTTGACGCGCGGCGTCTTCGAGGTCAACGCCGTGCATCACGGCACGATGGATGACAAAAAACTCCTGGAACTTGCCGCGCTCGCTGAGAGCGCCTCGTCGCATCCCATCAGCCGCAGCCTGCAGCAAGCTTACGGCAAGGAGATCGATCGCTCGCGCGTCACGAACATCGAGGAGATCAGCGGTCTCGGCGTGACGGCGAAGGTCGACGGTATCGAAGTGGCCGCCGGCAACGGCAAGCTCATGGAGCGTCTCGGCATCGAG
>CAMURM010000023.1 GCA_947097535.1 uncultured Selenomonas sp. | reverse complement strand
AGATGACGAAGGAGCAGCTCGTCGCGGCGAATCCCGACTACATCTTCCTGCCGAGTTACGAGGACGCGGAAACGCGTGAAGAGAATTACGGCAGACAGTACATGGAAGATCCGTCTCTTCAACAGATGACGGCCGTGCGGGAAAAGCAGATCGGCCATCCTTGGGCGCGTTACGTCTACAACATTTCACAGAACATCGTCTTCGGCGTGCAGGAGACGGCATGGATTCTCTACGGCGACGCTTTTCGCCAGTCGCGGCAGGAGTTTCTCTCAGCGGTGGAGTAAAGAGGAAAGGCGGCTTTGAGATTGAAAAAGATTGCGTTTTACGGCAAGGGCGGCATCGGCAAGTCGACGACTGCCGCCAACGTATCGGCAGCGTTTTCGCGCGGGGGAAAGAAGGTCTGTCAGATCGGCTGCGACCCGAAGAATGATTCGACGCGGCTGCTCTTGGGGCGCATCGCGCCGCTCACCGTGCTCGATGCAGAGCGCAGCAAGAAGGGCGCAGCGCTCTCTCTTGCAGAAATCGTGCACGAGGGGTGGAACGGCGTGCGCTGCATCGAGGCGGGCGGCCCCGAGCCGGGCGTCGGCTGCGCGGGGCGCGGCATCATCGTGGCGCTCGAAAGGCTCAAGGCGCTCCATGCGTTTGACGATGTCGATGTCGCCATCTACGATGTGCTCGGCGATGTCGTCTGCGGCGGCTTCGCCGTGCCGATACGAGAGGGCTATGCCGAGGAAATCTACATCGTTTCCTCGGGAGAGCTCATGTCGCTCTACGCGGCGAACAACATCGCCAAGGGCGTGCGCCGCTTCGCTGCGCGGGGTGTCGTGAAGCTCGGCGGCATCATCGGCAACGGGCGCGATGTCGCACGCGAGAAGGAGCTTTTGGAAGCATTTGCCGCACGCCTCGGCACAAATCTCATCGCCTACATCCCGCGCTCCGCCGCCGTACACGAGGCGGAGATCCATCGGCAGACGCTCATCGCCTACGCGCCGGATTCCGCACAGGCGAAGGTTTACGAAGAACTTGCGGCGGCGATTGATGGAAATAAAAACCTAGTCATCCCCAAGCCGATAGCGTTTGAAGAATTGGAAGATCTGGTGGAGAGCTATGGGAACTGAAGTGAAGCGCGTGGGCATGCGCCGCACGAACTGCAGCTGCAGCATGCCGGGCGTCTGGCGCGCCCTCTCCTTCGTGCGCGGCGCTCTCGTCATCTTCCACAGCCCGCGCCCGTGCACGCACATCGCCCACGGCATGGACGTGGGGAGCTTCTACCGCCTGCGCGCTTCGGGGACGAAGGTGCGCCTTTCGCCCGTGCCGCTTCTGACGAGCTCGCTCCGAGACGAGGAGGCGATCTTCGGCGGGGAGGAGCGCCTGCGCGAGTGCATACGCTTCGCGGCGGAAAAGTATCGCCCGGAGGCGATCTTCATCGCTAATTCCTGCGTGAGCGGTGTCATCGGCGACGATACGAATGCCGTGGCGGAGGAGATGGAAGCCGAGCTCGGTCTGCCTGTCGCCGCCGTCTCGGCGCACGGCTTCCTCGACGGCGAGTATTATGCGGGCTACCTCGACGCCGCGCGCGTGCTCGTCGACCGCTTCATGGAGCCGTGCGAGAGGCACGCGGGGAGCGTCGTGCTGCTCGGCGACTGCGGCGGCATCCACGGCGAGTACGCGAAGGAGCTCAGCCGTCTGCTCGCGTGCCTTTCCCTGCGCGTCGCGGGGCAGTTCCCGTCGTACCTCGCGCTCTCTGAAATGCAGGCGGTGCCGGCGGCGGAGCTCATCGTCGTGCTCGGACGGCGAAGCGACGAGAAGCAGGCGCTCCTCGTCGACCTCGCGAAGCATATCCACGAGCGATTCGGCACGCCGTACCTCGCAGATGTCTACGCCGTCGGCACGGAGGAGACGAAGGAGTGGCTGCGCGCTGTCGGCAGGCTTTGCAGCAGGGAGGCGGAAGCAGAGTCAGCGATCCGCGCCGAAGAAGCATCGTTTGCGCGCGCCGTCGAGGAGGCGCGCCGGACACTTCGCGGCAAGCGCGTAGCTTTCGCCGTCGGGCGCGACCTCAACTGGTTCCAGCCGAAGATCATCGTGCGGCTTTTGGAGCGGGCGGGCGTCGAGCTCGCGGGCGTCGTCCTGCTCGATTCGTTCCTGCCCGGACGGCGCGAGGTCATGGAGGCGGAGATCAG
This sequence comes from uncultured Selenomonas sp., assembly GCA_947097535.1. Taxonomy (GTDB): domain Bacteria; phylum Bacillota; class Negativicutes; order Selenomonadales; family Selenomonadaceae; genus Selenomonas. The sequence continues at coordinate 9,520 of CAMURM010000023.1, read as the reverse complement.
GCGCCTGACCGAAGCACCGATCTCTTACGAGGGCAGCCGCGAGGCGGAGGCGCTTTTTGCGGCGGCGGATTTCGTGCTGACGACGCACGAGCTCCTCGACGCGAAGCTGCGGCAGATCTTCCTCGCGCTCATGCCGTCCGTCGGCTGGTCGATGGAAAAGAAGCTCATGCGTGATATGGCGCATATCGTCTGTCGCCACGAGAGCCGGGGAGGGCTGATCTATGGCTGAGCAGGAAAGGCGCTTCGACGATGTGTGCGTGTGGACGGACACCTGCGCGCTCGCGGGGGCGGCGGCGTTCTTCGCCGCCTGGCGCGATGCGGCGGTCATCGTCAACGGCCCCATGTGGTGCTACTACTTCGCCCTGCGCCACGTCGAGCACGGCGTGGCGGAGGCGGCACGGCGCCTCAGCTGCACGCAGCTCGACAACGACGCCATCGTCTTCGGCGCGGAGGACTACCTTCTGGAAGCTCTGCAGCCTTACGTCGAGGAGCCGCCGCAGCTTCTCGCCATCGTCAGCAGCTGTGCCGCCGGCCTCATCGGCGATGACGTCGCCGCCATCGCGCGCGCGGCGGGCATCAGCGCGCCCATCGTCGCCGTCGACAGCAGCGGCCTTGCGGGCAGTTTTGCCGCCGGCTGGGAAAAGGCGGCGTGCGCCGTGCTCGACGCTCTTCTGCCCGAGAGGGGAAAAGGGGAGCTGCAGGGCGTGAACCTTCTCGGTGTGACGGCGGGCTACTACAACGGGGAAAACGATGCGCGAGAGCTCGCGCGCCTGCTGCAGCTCGCGGGCTACGAGGTGAACGCCGTCCTCGGCTGCGGCAGGGAGGCGAAGGAGTTGGCGCGCCTGCCCGCAGCCGCGCTCAACATCGTCGTGCATAAGGAGCTCGGGCTTCGCGCGGCGGAGCAGCTCGAAAAGAAGTACGGTACACCTTTCGTCGCGCCGCTGCCGCCCTACGGCAGGGCGGGCACGCGGCTCTGGCTTGAAGAGATCACCCGTGCTTTGCCCGCGTCGCGAGAAGAGGCTGTGCTCGAAGAAATCGCGCGCGCAGAACGCGAGGACTTCCTGCGGCTCAACGAGATCAAGAGCATGTGGGGCGAGCTCTGGTTCGATGAGGTGCTCGTGCGCGCGCCGGCCTCTGTCGCCTGGGGGCTGGCGCGGGCGCTTCGCACGGAGTGGGCGGATGTGCGCCGCCTCGCCGTGGCGGCGGAGGGAGAAGAGCCGGAGGCGAGAGGGATCGCCGACGAGATCTTTTCCGAGGTGCAGGCGAAGGACATCGAAAACTTCCTTGCCGCCATGCAGGACGGGCTCCTCCTCGCGAGCAGCAACGAGGCGGCGCAGGTCGAGGCGCAGCGCGCGCAGTTCCTGCCCGTCGCCTATCCCGTGCTCGATCGCCTCCGGCTGACGGATGCGCCGCTCATGGGACTGCGCGGCTCGCGCGCCATCGAGGAGCAGCTTTGGAACGACAGTATTTTGCGCAGACAGTTGAGGAACCACTGATGTTATGAAGGAGAGGAGCGGCGGAGTTTGCAGGAGATGATACGGGTCGCGGGACTCTATGCGGGTTACGAGCAGCAGGTGATTTTAGAAGATGTCTCGTTCGGCGTCGAAGCGGGCGAGATGGTCGGGCTCATCGGCCCGAACGGCGCGGGAAAGAGCACGCTCCTCAAGACGCTGCGCGGCATCCTCGCGCCGCTGGCGGGTGAGATCGCCCTCATGGGGCGGCCGATCGCGGAGCTTTCGGCGAAGGAGTTTGCGAGGAATGCCGCTTATCTGCAGCAGCATCTGGAAATGACGTTCGACTATTCGGCGCGCGAGGTCGTGCTGTCGGGGCGCTATCCGTATCTTTCGTGGTGGCGCCAGGAGCGGGCGGATGATCTCGCGATCGCCGAGGCGTGCATGGCATATACGGGTGTCGTGGACATGGCGGAAAAGCCGCTGCAGGCGATGTCGGGTGGTCAGAGGCAGCGCGTGCTGCTCGCCAAGGTGCTCGCGCAGCAGACGCCCGTGCTCTTCCTCGACGAGCCGGCGACGGGGCTTGACATCATCTATCAGGAGGAAATCTTCCGCTTCTGCCGCGAGCTCTGTGCGGCGGGCAAGACCGTCGTGCTCGTCGCGCACGAGCTTTCGCTGGCGGCGCGCTTCTGCTCGCGCCTGCTGCTCATAGGGCGCGGCAAGCTGCTCGCCGACGGTCTGCCGCGCGAGGTGCTGACGGCGGATCTTCTGACGCATGCTTACGGCGCGCCCGTCAAGGTCGTCGAAAATCCCCTGACGAAGCACGCCGAGGTCTTTACGGAAGCGGGCAAGGACGCGGGCAGGAAAGAGCATCTATTGCGGGTCATCTTGGGGACGGAGGCGGCATCTTGAAAAAATTTCGCGGAAATAAAACATTTTTCTTCTGGCTGCTCTTGCCGTGCCTTGTGCTCTTCGCCGTCGTCCTCTCGATGAGCTCGGGGCAGTACGACATCTCGATGAAGTGCGTGCTCGCGGCGTTTTCCCATGCGGCGGGGCTGCCGTTCTTCTCCGACGTCGTCGTCACGCCCGAGCAGGAGGCGGTGCTCTGGCACATCCGCCTGCCGCGCACGCTCGTGGGGATCATGGTGGGGGCGGGGCTTGGCATCTCGGGCGCCGTGCTGCAGGGCATCTTCAGCAACCCGCTCGCCGATCCCGGCATCATCGGCGTATCGAGCGGCGCTTCCGTCGGCGCCGTGCTCGCCATCGCGCTCGGCGTCTCCGCTGTCAGCGTCTTTTCGCTGCCTGCTTTCGCCTTCTGCGGCGCCATGCTCGCCGTCGGGCTCACGGTGTCGCTATCCATGCGCCACGGGCGCATCCCCGTCATGACGTTGCTGCTTTCGGGTGTCGTCGTCGGCATGTTTCTCGGCGCGTGTACGGCAGCGATCCTCACGGTGATGAACGAGCAGAAGATGCAGCAGTACCTATTCTGGACGATCGGCGGCCTCGACTACCGCCGCTGGGATCACGTCCTCTTAGGTGTAGCGCCCATCGGCATCGGCACCTTCCTCATGCTGCTGCTTTCGCGCCATCTGAACCTCCTCGCGTTCGGCGAGGTCGAGGCGCGCGCGGCGGGCATGCCCGTGACCTTCTTCCGCCTGTTGTTTTTGGTGCTCGCGTCGCTGACGACGGCAGCGGGCGTCTGCATCAGCGGCAACATTGGCTTCGTCGGTCTCGTCGTGCCGCACATGATGCGCCTTCTGATCGGTCCCGACCATCGGCGTTTGCTGCCCGCGAGTCTCCTGGCGGGCGGCATCTTCCTCGTCGTCTGCGATTCTTTGGGACGCATCCTGCTTCAAGGCATGGAGATTCGCGTGGGCATCATGACGGCGTTTATCGGCACGCCGTACTTTCTCTATCTGCTGCGCCGCCACATGAAGCTCGTTTCCTGACATCGGAGACCTTCGTCTTTTCTCAAGGATAATTTGACGAGTGATGTTCTGTGTTGTATAATAAGCATAGAAAAGGTGCTACCGGCAGACGGTCAGCCCCAATCTCAAGTTGAAGAGAATCCTCCGCCTAAAGTTTGGACTCTAGAGGCGGGGGATTCTTATTTTGCTTTTAATGTAACGATGCAAATCGTCACAAGGAAAACGAACGACAAAAAATCGTACAGTTCCATAAGCAATACCCCCATTCAGGGGCTAAGCATCGACCGCCTACCGTCTAAGTAGCACCACATATATTATAGCACAGGACAGACAACTTGCCACTGACTTTTTCGTGCTGCAAAATCGTACAGTTTTTCCAGCACGACTGATAAAGAGCAAAGCTTTTCCAAGAGTTGAATTTTTCGGAAAAACGCCGTATAATATAGCCAGTGGAACAGGACGTGAAAATGATCGGAGGGAAATGATATGATTCGCAGCATACCTTTCAATTTCCGAAACAACGCGGAAAAGACGCGTGACACGGTGGAGCGTGTGGTGGATTTCATCATGGAGCAGCCGCTGAATCCCATCGGCAAGGTGACGGGAGCGCTCGCTTCTTTCCGTTGCGACATCCTCGACGAGGAGAATTACTATGAGATCGAGGCGGAGCTGCCGGGCGTCCTCAAGGAGGACGTCTCTCTGACCTACGAGAATGACAAGTATCTGACGATCACCGCCGAACTGCCCGAGCGCGAGAGCCACCTCAAGTATCTGCTGCGCGAGCGGCGCACGGGTCGCTTCGAGCGCTCCTTCGCCGTCGACGGCATCAAGTGGGAGGAGAGCACGGCTTCGATGGAGAACGGCGTTTTGAAGATCATTCTGCCGAAGCTCGGTGTGGAGGACGTGAAGAAGAACAGCATAGAGATCAAGTAAGGGCGGGTCTCGTTCATGGGCTGCTGCTCATCGCAGCAGCCTGTTTTCCATACGCATCCTTAAAGAAGTACTAAAAACAGGATTATCCTCTCCTCGTGTAGAAGTATACAAATTAGAATCTGCCGTCTTGCCGCAGAGCGGCGGGACGGAGCTTTTCCGTGAAGCGAAATATGAAGTGCGGCGGTGTACGCGACGCTTGCCGCAAGCAGGAGGTAAAACGCATATGTTGGACGATCAGGATTGGGGCTCATTCAAGCGCAAGCTCAAGGCAAAGACGGAAATCGACCTCGATCTTTATAAAGAGCCGCAGATGAAGCGCCGCATCGGCAGTCTCGTGACGCGCAAGGGATACGATTCTTACACGAAGTATTTCGATATGGCGGTGCAGGACAAGACGGAGTTCGATGCCTTCATCGAGTATTTGACGATCAACGTTTCGGAGTTCTTCCGCACGCCCGAGAAATTCTCAAAGCTGGAGACAGATGTCATTCCCGACCTTTTGACGCGCTCGTCCAAGCTCAATATTTGGAGCGCGGGCTGCTCCATCGGCGCGGAGCCGTATTCTCTGGCGATGATCCTCAAGGAGATGACGCCGGGCAAGCAGCACCGCATCCTGGCGACGGATCTCGACATCGAGATCATCGCCAAGGCGAAGAAGGGCGTCTACACGGAAAACGAGCTCAAGTGCGTCGAGGCTCCGCGCCTCAGCAAGTACTTCACGAAGGGCAGCGACGGCACATTCGCCGTGCATGAGGACATCAAGAAGCTCATCGAGTTCAAGCGCCACAACCTCCTCAAGGATCCGTTTGAAACGGGCTTCGATCTGATCCTCTGCCGCAACGTCGTCATCTACTTCACCGAGGAAGCGAAGTTCGAGCTTTACACGAACTTCTTCCGCGCGCTGAAGCCCGGCGGCATCCTCTTCGTCGGCGCGACGGAGGCGATCTTGAACTTCCGCAAGATCGGCTACACGAGCTACCAGCCGTTTTTCTATCAAAGACCTCTGGCGTAAGGAAAGGGGAATCTTGAGGAAAGGGGGCGGGGCGGATGTTTGCAAACGAAAGAATCGAGTGCATGAGCCGCAGTGATCTGCACGATCTGCAGCTCGTGCGCCTGAAGAAGGCGGTTGCCTGGGCGAAAGAGAAGAGCGCATTCTATCAAAAGAAGTTTGCGAATGTCTGCGCGTCGCAGATCGAGAAGCTCGAAGATATCGAGAAGCTGCCGTTCACGGCGCTTCCTGATATCCTGAACACATCGCCGTTTGATTTTCTCACACTGCCTTTGAGCGGCGTCCTGCGCATCAGCAGCCGCAATCATACGGGCACGGTCGTCAAGATGTATACGAACGGCGACATCGCGCACAATGTCGATATGCTGACGCGCGCCCTCGTGGCGACGGGCGTCCATCGCGCTTCCGTCGTCGGCATTCTCGGCGACATGTCGGACGGCCGCCTGCTCGACTTGCAGATGGCGGCAGAGGTCATCGGCGCGACGACCGTGCTGCTCGGCGAGGACATGCAGTCGGCGGTCGAGCTCGTGCGTATGACGGGCATGGATACGCTTCTCGCGAGCCAGCCGCTCGTCATGCAGCTCATCGTGCACGCGCAGATGAAGAATATTGAGCCGTCGACCTTGCCCTTGCAGACGGTCGTCTGTCTGAACGAGACGATCTCAAATCCGATGAAGCGGCATATCTGCGAGAGGCTGCAGACGGCGGTGCACGACCTCTTCGCTTCGACGGAGCTCGGCACGGCGGGACTTTTCTTCCCGTGCGGCAAGGGGCAGGGACATCATGTGCAGGAGGATTACTGCTACACGGAGCTCATCGAGTTCAGCGGCGCGAAGGTGATTCACGAGGCGGGACGCATGGGCGAACTCGTCGTCACGATGCTCGCGGCAGAGGCGATGCCGCTCATCCGCTATCGCACGGGGCAGGCGGTCATGCGCCTCGACGAGCCGTGCGAATGCGGCCGCGCGCTCGTGCGCCTGGCGACGCCGTTCGGACTGACGCGCTGAGTATAGGAGAAATGCCGCGGGTATTGTCGAGATGACATGCCGCGCGGTATTTTTGTTGGCACGGAAGAGTTTGAGGGAGAGAAGATAAGATATGATCGAGTTCATCCTGGGGCGCGCGGGCACGGGCAAGACGCACGCCTGCCTCACCGCCATGGCGGCGCGCATGAAGGAGGCGCCTGAGGGAAACGCCCTCGTGCTGCTCCTGCCCGAGCATGCGACGTATCGTGCGGAGCGCCGCCTCGCCGCTCTGATGGCAGGTGAGGGCGAGGGCTTCGTGCGCAGTCTAGTATTCGGCTTCAAGCGCTTCGCGCGCCATATTTTACAGGAAACGGGCGGCGCGGCAGCCGCACGCATCACGAGCGTGGGGCGTCGCCTGCTTTTGAAGCGCATCCTCGCCGAAGAGGAGGCGAATCTAAAAGCCTTCACGCGCGCGGCAAAGCAGCGCGGCTTCACGGAGACTCTGGAGAATGCTCTGGAGGAGATGCGAAGCTACGGTCTTGATGACGAAGCGCTGCAGAAAGCAAAAGTCTCGCTTGCCGACGAGTACCTTTGCGAGAAGCTCGATGATATCGCGCTCATTTACAGACGCTATCGCGAAAAGATGGCGGGACGCTACACCGATACGGGCGATATGCTCGCGGCGCTCGCAGCGAAAATTCCCGCCTCGCACCTTCTGGACGGCGCAGAGATCTGGGTCGACGGCTTTTCCTTCTTTCATCCGCAGGAAAGGAGCATCCTTGCGGCGCTCTTTCAGAAGGCAAAGGCGGTGCACATCACGCTGACCTTCGATCCTGCGGGAGAGGCGCGGGCGCAGCGCGAGGGCAGTCTCTTCTACCGGCAGGCGCAGACCTTGCAGCAGCTCAGGCGACTGGCAGACGAGCTGCATCTTCCCGTGCGCGTGCGCGCCATGACAGAAAATCAGCGCTTTCAAACGGCAGCGCTTGCCGCCATCGAGCGCCATGCGTTTTCCTTCCCGCTCGCCGCACAGCAGGGTGCCGAGGGGCTCAGCCTCGTCGAAGCGGCGACGAGGCGGCTTGAGATGGAGGCGGCCGCCGCCGACATCGTGCGTCTTTGCCGCGAGGAGGGACTGCGCTGGCGCGACATCGCCATTTTGACGCGCGATGAAGCTGCCTACGGCGACATGCTCGCGCTGACGCTTGAGGACTGCGGCATCCCGTATTTTCGCGACAACAAGCGCCCTGGTGTGCATCATCCGCTCGCCGAGCTCATTCGCTCCGCCTTCGAGGTGCTGCGCGGCTGGCGCTACGACGCCATGTTCCGTGCGCTCAAGACGGGCTTTTTTCCGCAGACGCGCGAGGCGATCGACCTCCTTGAAAACTATGTATTGGAGTTCGGCATCCGCGGCTCGCGCTGGACGATGGAGGAGGAGTGGCACTGGCATCGTCAGCGCAGCCTGGAGGAGTCGGAGGAGGGTGCGAGCGAAAAGGAGAGGGAACGCCTCGCGCAGATCGACTACTATCGCCGCGCCGTCGCCAAGCCTCTGCAGGCATTCGCCGAGAACGTCAAGAGTGCGGCGAACGTGCGCGGCTATGCCGAGGCGCTCTATCGCCTGCTGCTCGCGCTCGATGTGCCGCAGCAGCTTGAGCGCTGGGCGGATGAGGCGGAAAAAGACGGCCGCCTCGCCGAGGCGCGCGAGCATCGGCAGATCTGGAACGACATCATCTCTTTGCTCGATCAGATGGTGGAAACGAGCGGCGACGAGGCGATCAAGGTGCGCGAGTTCGAGGACGTGTTAAGCGACGGACTCGATGCGCTGCAGATCTCGCTGATTCCTCCGGGACTCGACTATGTGACCGTCGCCGACTTTGAGCAAAACAGCGTCGAAAATGCGCGCGCCGTCTACATCCTCGGCGCGAACGAGGGTATCATGCCGCGCCGCAGTCGTGAGAAGGGGCTGCTTTCCGACGCCGACCGCCTGCACCTGAAAGAGGCGGGGCTTGAGCTGCCCATGGGCTCTGTCGAGGGCAGTTTCGGCGAGCGCTTCCTGCTCTACAAGGGCTTCACGGAGGCGCGCGACCGTCTCTGGGTGTCCTATGCGCTCGCCGACACGGAGGGCAACGCCCTGCTGCCGTCCTCGCTCGTCGCACAGCTTCGCACTGTCCTGCCCGCCGTCCGCCTGCGCTCCATCCCGTTGGAAGTGACGCAGAGCCGCCTCTTTGCGGGCGGCCGCCAGGCGGTGACAGCGCTGGCGGCGGCGCTTCGCGTCTATCGCGAGAAAAAGGCGCTCGCGCCCTTCTGGCACGACGTCTACAACTGGGCGCTGCAGGAGGAAAAGACGCATGGCGTCCTGCAAAAGGTACTGGCGGGGCTCTTTTCCCATGCGCGAGACGAGCTCTTGCCGCAGGAAATCGCCAGGGCGCTCTACACGAAGAAGCGCCGCCTGCGCGGCAGCGTCACGCGCTTCGAAGCCTTTCGCGCCTGTCCCTTCCGCCACTTCGCGCGCTACGGTCTGCGCCTGGCGGAGCGGCCCGAGCGCAGCTTCCGTGTGCCCGACCTCGGCATCCTGCTGCACGCCGCCCTGAAAGAATTCGGCGAGCGTCTGAAAAGTGAGGGCAGACGCTGGCGCGAGGTGGACGAGGAGGAGTGCGGCGAAATCCTGCATGAAATCCTCGCGGCGCTCGCCCCAAGGCTGCAGAATGAAATCCTTCTGAGCACGAAGCAGTATCAAAATCTTTTAGAGCGCATCGAAGAGACGGCGAGAAGGGCGCTTTTGCGCCTCATCGAGCTCGACAAGGCGAGCGACTTCCGCCCCGTTGCCTTCGAGCGCTCCTTCGGTCTGGGCGCGGGCAGTCTGCCGCCCCTGACGTATGCGCTCGAAGATGGCTGCTCGCTTGAAATCAGCGGGCAGATCGACCGCATAGACATGGACGAGTCGGGGCGCTACTTCCTCATCATGGATTACAAGACGGGCGCGGCTTACATCAACCTCATCGAGGTCTACTACGGGCTGCGTCTGCAGCTTCTGACCTACTTGCTCGTCGCCAGAAATCTTTTCGCGCACACGGAGGAAGAGGCGCTGCTGCCAGCAGCAATGCTCTACTGCTTCTTGAAAAATCCGCTCGTCACGGCGCAGCACCGCATCGACGAGGCGGAGGCGAAGAAGCTCCTGCAGGGCAAGCTCAAGATGCCCGGCTGGGTGCTCGCGGACGCCGATGTCATACGCGCGCTCGA
>CAMURM010000022.1 GCA_947097535.1 uncultured Selenomonas sp. | reverse complement strand
CTCGATGATCATGTCGCGCAGTTCTGCGGCGCGCTCGAATTCCAAGGCGCGCGAAGCCGTCTGCATCTGGGCGAGCAGCGTGCGGATCAGAGACTCCTTCTGCTTCTTCGTGAGCTTCTTTTTCTTGCCGTCGGACTCCTCGCCGTAGGAGGCGCGGCTCTCGGCGACGAGCGTCGTTTCGATCAGCGGCACGACGGGCTTGACGATGGTCTTCGGCGTGACGCCGTGCTCCTTGTTGTACGCCTGCTGCACCGTGCGGCGGCGCTCCGTCTCATCCATGGCGCGCTTCATCGAGTCCGTGATGCGGTCGGCGTAGAGGATGACCCTGCCGCCCGCATTTCGCGCCGCGCGCCCGATCGTCTGGATCAGCGACGTATCCGAGCGCAGGAAGCCCTCCTTGTCCGCGTCGAGAATCGCGACGAGCGACACCTCGGGCATGTCGAGCCCCTCGCGCAGCAAATTGATGCCGACGAGCACATCGAACTTTCCCGCGCGCAGATCGTGGATGATCTCCGCGCGCTCGAAGGTCGCGATGTCCGAGTGCAGATAGCGCACGCGCACCTGCATGTCTTTGAGGTAGTCCGTGAGGTTCTCCGCCATCTTCTTCGTCAGCGTCGTCACGAGCACGCGCTCGTCCTTCTTCGCACGAATGCGGATCTCCGACAAAAGATCGTCCATCTGCCCCGCCAGCGGACGTACCTCGACGATGGGATCGAGCAGCCCCGTCGGGCGGATGATCTGCTCGACGACCTGCTGCGCCTTCTCCATCTCGTACTTCGCCGGCGTCGCCGAGATGTAGATGATCTGATTGATACGCTGCTCGAACTCCTCGAAGGAAAGCGGTCGATTGTCGAAAGCGGACGGCAGGCGAAAGCCATTTTCCACGAGTGAGATCTTGCGCGAACGATCGCCGTTGAGCATCGCCTTGAGCTGCGGCATCGTCACATGGCTCTCGTCCATGACGATGAGGAAATCATCTGGGAAGTAATCGAGCAGCGTATACGGCGCCGCCCCCGCCGGACGATGCGTGAGGTGACGCGAGTAGTTCTCGATGCCCGAGCAGTAGCCCATCTCCTGCATCATTTCAAGGTCGTAATTCGTGCGCTGCTCGATGCGCTGCGCCTCGATGAGCTTGCCCTCTTCCTTGAAGTGCGCGACCTGCGCGATCTTCTCCTCGTCGATCGCCGCCATGGCGATCTCCATGTCTTCCTTCTTCGTGACATAGTGTGAGGCGGGGAAAACCATCGAATGCGTGCGCTCACCGTAAACCTCGCCCGTCAGCACGTCGAACTCGATGATGCGCTCGACCTCGTCGCCGAAGAGCTCGATGCGCACGGCGCGGTTATTCCAGCCCGCAGGAAACACTTCGATGACATCACCGCGCACACGAAAGCGGCCGCGCTCAAAAGCGATATCGTTGCGCTCGTACTGAATGGCGACGAGCTTTCGCAAGATGTCCTCACGCGCGACCGTCTGCCCCTTGTGCAGCGACAAGACCATCTCGTGATAGCTCTCGGGCGAGCCAAGGCCGTAGATGCACGAAACGCTCGCGACGATGATGCAGTCGCGGCGCTCGAAGAGCGAGCACGTCGCCGAGTGGCGCAGCTCGTCGATCTCATCATTGATTGACGCGTCCTTCTCGATGTAGGTATCCGTCGAAGGAATATACGCCTCGGGCTGGTAGTAGTCATAATAGCTGACAAAGTAGCCGACATAGTTCTTCGGGAAGAACGCCTTGAACTCGCTCGCGAGCTGTGCCGCCAGCGTCTTATTGTGCGCGATGACCAGCGTCGGCTTCTGCACGCGCTCGATCGTCTTGGCGATCGTGTACGTCTTGCCCGTACCCGTAGCGCCAAGGAGCACCTGCGCCTCCTGCCCGTTCTCGATACCCGCCGCCAAGTCTTGAATCGCGCGCGGCTGATCCCCCATCGGCTCAAAAGGCGCCGAAACCTCAAACGGTATCTCCTTATCAAACTCCATCGTATTGAGCTTAGGCAAAATCGCCATACACGCGCCTCCCTATATGATCTCTACCATGCGCCGATTCCGGCGCCGCACGGTTCTGTTTGTGTCAAATACTACTCTCATTATATCGAAAGGGCAAAATCCATCTTGCATACCTCCCTGCTCTGTTTTAGTCCATCACTTCAGCCCCCCAAAGAGCCTACATTCTGCGCTTCTACCGCCACTTTGGACGCAGAGTCGTAAATCTTACCCGCCGCGGCGTCAATTTTGTTTATCCGCTGCTTTTCTATCTGATCAGAGCAAGCTATGCATTCGAGCAATTTCTTTTATCTTTTCGATGGGATACTCCGAGATCTGCACGATGGTCTCAAGCGGCAACTTGCTGCGTAACATGTTCACGATAATATCGACCGTTTTCTCTTCTCGACCCTGCTCTATTCCCTGCTCTATTCCCTGCTCTATCCCCTGCTCGTAAATCCTCGTACTCAGATTGCACATCGTCATCAACTCCTCTTCCATGTCTACACTCGTATCCATGTCAAATTCATCTTTAAGAAGCTGCCGCTTCTCCATCAGCGGCGTTTTCGTATCCTTGAATAAGATTCGCAGGAAGCGAATGAGCCAATCCTCATCGCTCTGTCGCTCTTCTCCCAAATAAATCGTGATGACGCTCATTAAGTCATAATCCGCACGATTCTCTTTGTGGTCATTCAGAATGTGATGTTCATTGAGATCATAGCGATTGATTGCACTTTTGCCGTCGGGCGCGTCCATGCAGAGCCAGATCGTGTAGACTTTTTTTATATCATCATATGACGAGCCTGTAAACTCCGTTTCCTTCTGCGCCGAAATCAGACGGCTCGCGTAGTAGATGGCACGTCGCAGGATGGCATAGCCGAGCTTTGAACGCTTTTGTGTACGCTGGGCTTCGACGTTGATGATCAATGTAACGAGCTCGCCCGAGCGTGGAACTCGTGCGTGGAAGAGGATGTCGAAGCGAATCCAACCTTCCGTGATACCGAGGCTTTCTGTGGCATCACCAAAAAATTCCTTTGGCGTCGTCTGAATACTTCTGGCAACGTTCGTCATATCACGATCAAGTGGGATCTCACTGATCTGCGGCGTTCCTTCGATGTATTTCTCAGCGATATCAGAGATCGCGACATCTTTGAACTCGGGCACGGTTCGTTTGAGGAGTCGTGCCATGATGGCTCTTTGCGAAAGCAGTCGCCTGGCATGCTGATCATACGTCGGATTCTGATAGGGCGGCGCGGGATTTTCCGGCATAGTGTCGTCTCCTTGCTGCAACAGAGTGTTTTTTTCATTATAGCACCGATTGTTTGCTTTATCTAGACGTTCAAACGATTTAAGGCAGCAACGATAAATTCAGCGACCAATATGCGATGGATCGACATAGAAATGCCCCCGCTTAGATATATCATATCCAGCGGGGGGCAATCAAAACATTTGATAAAGAGCCGTTTTCTCCCTACGCCTGCACGATCTTGCTGAAGTCGGCGACTTCGCGCAGGAGGGTGTCGATGCCCTTCAAGAGAGCGAGGCGATTCCTGCGCAGAGCCGCGTCGTCCGCCATGACCATGACGCCGTCGAAGAAGGCGTTGATCGGCTCGGCGAGATCCTTGAAGTCGTCGATGGCGCCGACGTAGTCGCGCGCTTCGAGGAGGCTTCCCGCCGCGCTCTTCGCGGAGGTGTAGGCTTTCATCAGTTCCCTTTCCTCTTCCGTCTCAAAGAGCGCCGCGTCGACATGCACCTCTGTATCCTGCGCCTTCGCCGCGAGGTTTGCCACGCGCACGAACGCCTGCACGGCGCCTGCCATGTCGGGGGCAGCGAGCTGCTCTTCGAGCGCCTTCGCCGCGAGAAGCACGCGGCTCATATCGTCGATGTCACCGAGGACGGCATCGGCAATGTCGTAGCGAACGCCCTCTTCCGCGAGCACATTCTTGAGGCGCAGGCGCATGAAGTCGGCGACGTCCGCCTGCATCTTCTCTCGTACCGCTTCGTCTTTGATGTTGAGGAGATCCATCGTCCAGCCGACGAGCTCGCAGAGCGAAAGGGTGAGCCCCGCCTCGATGATGCTGTGCACCATGCCGAGCGCCTGGCGGCGCAGCGCGAAGGGATCCTGCGAACCCGTCGGGATGAGCCCGCGGCTGAACGTCGCGACGATGTTGTCCATCTTGTCCGCAAGGCTAACAAAGAGTCCCTCGCGCGTCTTCGGCAAATCATCGCCCGCGAAGCGCGGCATGTAGTGCTCGTCGATGGCAAGGGCGACCGCCTCGCCTTCGCCGTCGAGGCGCGCGTATTCCTTGCCCATGACGCCCTGCAGCTCCGTGAACTCCGTGACCATGCCCGTCACGAGATCTGCCTTGGAAAGACGAGCTGCACGCATCGCCGCCTTCTTTTCTGCCTCAGAGGCATGGGCAGCGTCGGCGATCCTGCCAGCGAGCTTTTCGAGGCGCAGCGACTTGTCGTAGACCGTGCCGAGACCTTCCTGGAAGACGACGGTCTTGAGCTTTTCCATATGTTCTTCGAGGCTCTTCTTCCTGTCCTCATCGAAGAAGAACTGCGCGTCGGCGAGGCGGGCGCGCAGCACGCGCTCGTTGCCGTGCTGCACCGTTTCGAGGTGTTCCTTGCCGCCGTTGCGTACCGTGAGGAAGAGCGGCAGGAGCGTGCCGTCCGCCGCCTTCACGGGGAAGTAGCGCTGATGGTCGCGCATCGGCGTGATGACGGCGTCGGGCGGCAGCGCGAGGTACTTGTCCTCAAAGCTGCCCGAGAGCACGGTCGGGTACTCGACGAGGTACAGCACCTCTTCGAGAAGATCCGGCGTGATCTCCGCCGTGCCGCCGTGCGCTTTCGCCTCTTCGACAAGCCCCGCCTCGATCAATGTCTTGCGGCGCGCGGGATCAACGATGACGAAGGCCTTCTCGCATGCCTCGTCATAATGTGCGGCATCCGAGATCGTGAAGTCGCCCGTGCTCAGGAAGCGATGGCCGCGCGACGTATTGCCGCTCTTGACGCGCGCCAGTTCAAAGGGCACGACCGCTTCGCCGTAGAGGGCGACGAGCCAGCGCAAGGGGCGAATGAAGCGGAAGTCGAGATCCCCCCAGCGCATGCTGTTCGGCAGGGAAAGATTGCAGATGAGCTCGGGCAGGAGCTTTTCCAGCACCTTTTCGGCGCTTTCCCCCGCTTCCTGCACAAGCGCGTAGACGTAGCCGTCCCGCGTTACGAGATCCTCCGCCTTGATTCCCTGCCCGCGCGCGAAGCCCTCCGCCGCCTTCGTCGGCTTGCCTGCGGCATCAAAAGCCACCTGTACGGACGGGCCGCGCTTTTCCTCCGCGATGTCCGCCTGCTTTTCGGCGAGCGCCTCGACGATGAGCGCGAGGCGGCGCGGCGTGCCGAGCGTCCTTACCGCACCGTGTGCAAGGCGCAGCTCATCGAGTGCCTTTTCGGCATTTTCAGCAAGCTCCCTGAGCATGCCCGGCATCGCATGTGCCGGGATCTCCTCCGTACCGATTTCCAACAACAAATCCTTGCTCATGCCCGCGCCCCCCTCTTCAGCATCGGATAGCCCAGCTCCTCGCGCTGCTTCAGATAGCACTGCGCGCAGAGGCGTGCGAGTTTGCGCACGCGCCCGATGAACGCCGTGCGCTCCGAGACGCTGATCGCGCCGCGCGCGTCGAGCAGATTGAAGGCGTGCGAGCACTTCAATACGTAGTCGTAAGCGGGATGGACGCAGCCGAGCTCGATGACGCGCACGGCTTCCTTTTCGTACTGCTCGAAGAGCGCGAAGAGCAGCGCCTCATCCGACAGATCGAAGGAATACGCCGACTGCTCGACCTCGTTCTGATGAAACACGTCGCCGTAGGTGTAGTCCTCCGTCCACTGGATGTCGAAAACGTTCTCCACGCCCTGAATATACATGGCAAGGCGTTCCAGTCCATAGGTGATCTCCGAAGAAACGGGCTTGACATCGACGCTGCCGACCTGCTGGAAGTAGGTGAACTGCGTGATCTCCATGCCGTCGAGCCAGACTTCCCAACCGAGTCCCCAGGCGCCCAGCGTCGGCGACTCCCAGTTGTCCTCGACGAAGCGGATGTCGTGCTGCTTCGGGTCGATGCCGAGGCTCTCGAGGCTCGCCAGGTAAAGCTCCTGGATGTTGTCGGGCGACGGCTTCATGATGACCTGAAACTGATGATGCTGGTAAAGACGGTTCGGATTGTCGCCGTAGCGCCCGTCCGCCGGACGGCGCGAAGGCTCGACATAAGCCACGTTCCAAGGCTCCGGCCCCAGGACGCGCAAAAAGGTCGACGGGTTCATCGTGCCCGCGCCCTTCTCCACGTCATACGGCTGCGCCAGGATGCAGCCCTGCTCGCTCCAGAACTTCTGCAGCGCCAGGATGATCTCCTGAAATTTCAAGCTGAACAACTCCTTATCTCGCGAGACAGACAAAAAAAACGCCTCGTCCCGCAACAAAAATGTCACAGGGACGAGACGTATCCCGCGGTTCCACCCTGATTGGCGCTGCCTGCGGCAAATATGCCGGGGCGGTGCCCTCTTTGAATTTATTAAGGAAACGCTGATAAAATGAAGTCGCCCAGATTTGCGCAGATGCGCTGGTTCTATCGAGGATTTGTCGACGACGAGAGGACAGCGCAGCTGCGTGAAGATGGGTGGCTGAATTTATCAGTGGTTCCTATACTGCTGCTCCAAAGCGCCCTTCGCTCCCAAGAACGCGCACCATTGCTGACACACCGTCCTGGCGGTCTTCCACCGGCACCGCCTCGCTGTACAGGAGCTACTCTCTCTTCTTCATCGCACAATTAGTTTAGCAAAGGACAAGCCTCCTTGTCAATGGCAGAGGTCTAACGGCTGCCTCACCCCCCGTTTTTCTCACGCACCGCCTTCCATCCGAGAGCCGTCTCCCGCGCTCGGATGAAATCGGCGTATATGCCGCTCTCATGCAAAAGCTCCTCGTGCGTGCCACGCTGTACGATCCTGCCTTCATCGAGGACGAGGATCTGATGCGCGTTTCTCACGGTATTGAGGCGGTGCGCGATCATGATCACGGTCTTGCCCTTCGTCAGCGATTCCATCGCCTTTTGCAGGCGATCCTCGTTTTCGGGATCGACATTCGCCGTCGCCTCGTCAAAGATGATGATCGGCGCGTCCTTCAAGATGGCGCGGGCGATGGAAATGCGCTGGCGCTCACCGCCCGAAAGGCTCGCGCCGCCGTCGCCGATCAGCGTGTCGTAGCCCTCGGGCAGCGTCTCGATGAAGTCATGGCAGCATGCTTCGCGTGCAGCGGCGACAACTTCCTCGCGCGTCGCCGTCGGCTTGCCGAAGCGGATGTTGTTCTCGACCGTGTCGCGGAAAAGATAAACGCGCTGAAAGACGATGCTGACCTGGCGCATCAAAGATTCGAGCGTATAGTCGCGCACATCATGTCCGCCGATCTTGATGCTGCCGCGTGCCACATCCCAGAAGCGCGCGATGAGATGGCAGAGCGTCGTCTTGCCCGAGCCGTTCGGCCCGACGATCGCCGTCAGGGAGCGCTCGGGAAAGACAATCGATACATCGTCGAGAATCTTTCGCGTGCCGTAGAAAAAGTCAACGTGCTCGAAAGAAACATCGTGATGCGCTGGCTCGATCGCCCTGCCTGCGAGGTCGAGCTGCGGCAGAGCCGTCGTCTGCTGCGCCTGCTCAATGGAGCTTGTCACAACGCGCAGGATCATCAGCATGCTTCCCGTCGATTCGATTTCTGAAAAAACGAGAAAGGAGAGCACGAGCCCCATGAGCGCCGTCAG
Source organism: uncultured Selenomonas sp. (assembly GCA_947097535.1). Taxonomy (GTDB): domain Bacteria; phylum Bacillota; class Negativicutes; order Selenomonadales; family Selenomonadaceae; genus Selenomonas. Next base: position 4,091 of record CAMURM010000022.1, on the reverse strand, counting down.
AAGATCCAATGTGCCCGCAGCGTGTGAAAAGAGAGCCGCGAGCATGATGGCGACACTGAAGAAGCGCAGCGTCATCTCCTGCGCCATCGAGTAAGGTGTGAAGAGCTTTTCAATGTTGAGATTCGCCGCACGACTCTCATCGAGTGCCTCACGCACGCGCGCATCGCCCTTGCCGCGCAGGTTGAACGCCTTGATCACGGGCATGCCCTGGATCTGCTCCAAGACAGCCTCGACGAGTTTCGCCTGCGCCTTCTGGCGTTTCGGCGCAAGACTGCGCGATTTCTTTTCCATCGAGGCGGTCACGAGAAGGTACGAAAGGACGCCGAGGAGGAAGAGCGCGCCGATGCGCCACTGCCAGAAAAGCAGCATGGGCAGGAGGATCAGCGTATTCAGAAAGCCGCTCAAAAGCGTAACGAGGAGGCGCGGCGCTGTGTTCTCGACATCGTTGAGCACCGTCGTCGCCACGCCCGTAAGCTCGCCGCTGCTGCTTTCGTTGAAATATCCCATGGGAACGGCCTTGAGCTTGTCGCCGATGGCGATGCGCTTTTCCGCCACCATGAAATAGCCGGCATGGACGCGCTGCAGCTGCGAAAAATAGTTGGCGACCGCCCTGCCTGCCACGCTCAGAACGAGCAGCCCCAGGGAAATGAATGCCGCTTCCTTCGTTGCCTGCCCTGCCGTCAAGGCTTGCAGGATGAGATAAATCGCCGTGATCTGCACGATGTGAAAGAGCGCATAGACGACGCCCAAAGCCAGCGATTTATTGAGGTTGCCCCTCTCCTTGCCGGCAAAGCGCCAGATCAGTTTCAACGCTTCAAGCATGAGGCTCACCATCCTTTGCACCGATATGCGCCTGCCACATCGCGCGATACGCTGCGCTCTGCTGCAGCAATTCCTCGTGCGTGCCGCTCGCTGCAATCTTTCCGCTTTCTAAGAGGAAGATCTTGTCGGCGTCCGTGATCGTCGACAGGCGATGCGCGATGATGATAACCGTCTTATCTTCGATAAGCCGTGCGACCGCGCGCTGCAGAATCGCCTCATTCTCGGGATCGATATATGCTGTCGCCTCATCGAGCACGACGATCGGCGCGTCCTTTAAGACGGCGCGCGCAATGGCGATGCGCTGACGCTCGCCGCCCGAAAGATGACTGCCGCCCGTGCCGACGCGCGTATCATAGCCATGCGCGAGCCGCCGTATGAAATCCTCGCAGCCTGCGGCTCGCGCAGCGCGCTCGACTTCTTCATCCGATGCCTGCGGTCTGCCCATGCGAATGTTCTCGCGGATGCTCTCGTCAAAAAGATAGGTGTCCTGCGCGACGAAGGAAACAAGATCGTAGAGCTGCGCGAGCGGAATATCCGTGCTCTCCGTGCCGCCGATCTTCAAGCTGCCCGAATCGATGTCCCAATAGCCGGCGATCAGGCGCGCCAACGTCGTCTTGCCGCTGCCGCTCTGCCCGACAAACGCATTCAGCGTATGCGGCGCGAGCACAAGGCTCACGCCATGCAGCACTTCCTTGCCGTCATGGTAGGAAAAGCGCACATCCGCAAGCTCGATGCCCGCATCGGAAAACTCGACAGGAAGCGTCCCGTGCTGCTGCTCCTCAGCTCTGAGCAGCTTGTCAGCAGACGCGACGACCGTTCCGACCTGCGCCACGGTATCGATAAAGCCAAGAGCTGCGATCAACGGGCCTGCGACGCCTAGGGAAAGAATGACCGACGTCACGAACACCTCCATGCGCATATCGCCTTGCAGGTAAAGCAGCCAGCCTCCGGGCAAAACCGTCAGAAGCGTCGTCGGAGCAATCGCCAGCGCCAGCGAAATAGGAAATTGGCAATCCTTCATCCACTGATAATAGCAGGCGGCATTCGCGAGGATGCTGCGCGAAAATTTCTCGTAGGAAGCTACGCCCTGATTGAATGCCTTGATGACCTCGATGCCGCCGATATACTCGACGATGGCAGCATTCATCGCCTCCGTCACCGCGACCGATTCCTCGAAGCGCTCCTTGTAGTCGCGCATGGCAAAACTCAGGCAAAAAAGTCCGACGGGAATGGAAACGATTGCCAGGAGCGCCATGCGCCAATCGAGCACGAGCAAATAGCAGAATATGCAGAAAGGCCCGAACAAATTTGCCGTGAGCTCGGGCAAAAGATGCGCGAGCGTGCGTTCCGTGCTCTCGACCTGGTCGACAAGGATGTGCTTGATCTCACCCGCCGACAGATCCATGACCGTGCCGAGCGGCAGTTTCGGCAGCTTTTGGAGGATCTTCCAGCGAATCTCGCGCAGGATGGAAAACGCCGCCTTATGCGAGACGGCAAGCGCGTATGCGTAGAGAGTGCTGCGCAGAAGATAGCCGATGAAGGCGGCTATGCACAACAGCCAAAGATCGCGCACTTCTAAAGTCCGCCCGGCAAGAAGCGCCGCAAGAAGCGCCGAGACGACGAAATACGGCACGAGTCCGCAGAGCACCGCCGTCACGGAAAGAACGATCGAAAACAGCAGCCTGCCGTGCTCCTCCTCATCCAGTTCCCACAGGCGCAGCAAAGCACTTTTCGCATCCATGATATGACCGCCCTCCTTATGATCTTCGCTTGCTTCCTTCATCCCATGTTCTGTATTCCATATATCATTAGAACGATTATCAATTATGTTCACTCTCTTTATATCACATTTTCTGCCGTCCTGCAAGACGCAAAAAGGACTGCCGCACAAATCGTGCGACAGCCCTTTTGCTTTTATGGCAGTACTCGCCTGGATTACTTGCCGGCGAGCTTCTTGTAACCTTCGAGCCTTGCCCTTGCGTCCTTTTCCGTCTTCTCGAAGAGCGCTTCGGCTGCTTCAGGGAAGCTGCGCTGCAAGGAGGCGTAGCGGACTTCGCCCTGCAGGAATTCCTGGAACTTGCCGAAATCCGGCTCCTTCGAATCGAGCGTGAACGGATTCTTGTCCGTGCCGACGAGGGTCGGATTGAAGCGGTAGTTCGACCAGTAACCGCAGGCGTTGGCGCGCTTGCCCTCTTCCTGGCTGCAGCCCATGCCGATGCGGATGCCATGGTTGATGCACGGCGCATAAGCGATGATGAGCGAAGGTCCTTTATAAGCCTCGGCTTCCTTAATCGCCTTCAAGACCTGGTTGTGGTCAGCGCCCATGTTGACCTGCGCGACGTAGACGTAGCCGTAGGACATCGCCATCATGCCGAGATCCTTCTTCTTCGTCTTCTTACCCGTCGCAGCGAACTCTGCGATCGCAGCCGCCGGCGTGGACTTCGAAGCCTGACCGCCCGTATTGGAGTAAACTTCCGTATCGAACACAAAGATGTTGACGTCTTCGCCCGAAGCGAGGACATGGTCGACGCCGCCGTAGCCGATATCGTAAGCCCAGCCGTCGCCGCCGAAGATCCACTGCGAACGCTTCACGAAGTAGTCGCGCGCATCGTAGATCGCGTTCAGAAGCTCGTCCGTGCCCTTCTCCTTCTCGAGAAGCTCCGTCAGCTTGTCAGCGCGCTCACGCGTGCCTTCACCTTCCAACATATTGTCCTTCCAGTCCTTCAAAGCGGCCTGGAGATCTGCACTGCCCTTGCCGTCCGCGAGAGCTGCATCGACGTCAGCGGCAATGCGGTCGCGGATCGCACGCACACCGAGGAACATGCCGAGACCGAACTCTGCGTTGTCCTCGAAGAGGGAGTTCGCCCAGGCGGGGCCGTAGCCCTTCTCGTTCGTCGTGTACGGCATCGCCGGTGCGCTGCCGCCCCAGATCGACGAGCAGCCGGTGGCGTTCGAGATCATCATGCGGTCGCCGAAAAGCTGCGTGAGGAGCTTCGCATACGGCGTCTCGCCGCAGCCTGCGCAGGCGCCCGAGAATTCGAGCAGCGGCTTTTCGAACTGCGAGCCGATGACCGTGTCCTTCTTCATCGGGTTCTTCTTCGTCGCGACCTTCGTCGTATCGACGGCGTAGTCGAAGTGAACCTGCTTCGCCTTGAGCGCATCATCAAGCGGCGTCATATCGAGAGCCTTCGCCGGGCAGACCTGCGCGCAGTTGCCGCAGCCGAGGCAGTCCATCGTGGAGACGGCAATCGTGAAGTTGTAGTCCTTGA
>CAMURM010000021.1 GCA_947097535.1 uncultured Selenomonas sp. | reverse complement strand
ATATTCCTCAGCGCCTGCTTGTTGACGTCGCGGTTGAGCTGTGCGAGGTGCTTCGTGAGCTTGATCTCCTTCGGGCAGGCCTTCTCACAGTTCTGGCTGTTGCCGCAGCTCGTGATGCCGCCCTTGCCCATGAGGGCTTCGAGGCGCTTCGGCTCGTCGAACTTGCCCATCGGATGAAGGTTGAAGAGAAGCGTCTGCACCGTAGGCGCAGGTCCGATGAAGTCGGACTGCGGGCCGACGTTCGGGCACGCCTCAAGGCAGCAGCCGCACGTCATGCAGTGCGAGATCTCGTACGTCGTCTCCGCCGTGTAAGGATTCTGCAGCGGAGCATCGGGGTTGTCCCACGAGCCGTCGATCTCGATCCAGCCATGGATGCGCTTGAGGCTCTCGAACATGACGGAACGGTCGATGAGGAGGTCGCGGATGACGGGGAAGGTGCGCGCCGGCGCGAGCGTGATCGGCTGCTCAAGCTCGTCGATGAGCGAGCAGCACGCCTGGCGCGCCCTGCCGTTGATGACCATCATGCAGGCGCCGCAGACCTTCTCCAGGCAGTTGCACTCCCAGTTGACCGGCGGAACCGTCTTGCCGTCGACGGTCACGGGGTTCTTCTGGATCTCCATCAGAGCCGCGACGACGTTGAGGCCGGGGCGATAGTCGACATCAAATTCCTGCTTGTAAGGGCTGGCATCGGGGCCGTCCTGACGCTCTATGATGAATCTTACTTTCTTCTGTTCTGCCATTTGCTATCTCCTCCTCTTACTCTTTCTTCGCTACCGCGTAGTTACGCGCACGCGGCTTGATGAGCGAATGATCGAACTCGTCGTAGCTGACGATCGGCTCTTCCGTCTTCGGGTCGTAGTCGACGATGGAGATGCGCATGAAGTTCTTGTCGTCACGCGGCATGAAGACGAGCTCGTCGCCGTCCATCATGCGCTTGCCGTTCGCGTCGAGCGCGATCTTGGCATGAGCGCCGCGGCTCTCGTCGCGGCAGCGAGCCGCCTTCGTGATGCACATCGCGTAGAGGATCATGTTGCGCAGCTGGCGCACGAACATGGCTTCCTGGTTCGCCCAATGACCGCGATCCGTCAGGCCGATGTTGTCCCAGCGCTTGAGGATTTCCTTGAGCTCCACGAGGCACTGGTCAAGGCCGTTGTTGTCGCGCTCGATGGAAACATACTTGTACATGAGATCGCCAAGCTCGTGGTGGAGTTTGTGCGCGTTCTCAGGGCCGTCCATCTTGAGGATGCCTTCGAACTGGTCGACGACTTCCTGACGCGCCTTGTCAAGCTCCGCCTGCGTGAGGGCGTCGCCAAGCTCGCCCGCCTTCGCCATGCGCATGGCTTCAGGACCGGATACCGTGCCGGAGTAAGCGGCGGAAAGGAGCGAGTTCGCACCGAGGCGGTTCGCGCCATGGTACTGGTAGTCGCACTCGCCCGAGGCCATGAGCCCCTTGATGTTCGTGTGGTGCAGGCGGTCGACCCAGATGCCGCCCATCGAATAGTGGACGGACGGGAAGATCTCCATCGGCACCTTGCGCGGATCTTTTCCGACGAAGTCCATGTAGATTTCGAGGATGCCGCCGAGCTTGCGCTCCAAGTAGTGCGGATCGATATGCGAGAGGTCGAGGTAGACGCGGTTCTCGCCGTTGATGCCCAGACCCATGTGCACACAGACCTTGAAGATGGCGCGCGAGGCGACGTCACGCGGCACGAGGTTGCCGTATGCCGGATACATGTCCTCAAGGAAGTACCAGGGCTTGCCGTCGCGATAGACCCAGACGCGTCCGCCTTCACCGCGGCACGCCTCGCTCATCAGACGGTTCTTGTCGGAACCCGGAATCGCCGTCGGATGAATCTGGATGAACTCGGGGTTGCCGATGTGTGCGCCCTGCTGATAGACGGCGGAAACGGCCGAGCCGTTGCAGATCGTCGAAGCCGTGCAGCGGCCGAACACCTGGCCGGGGCCGCCCGTCGCGAGGATGACGACGTCGGCGGGGAACGCCTTGATCTCCATCGAGTTCATGTTCTGTGCGACGATGCCGCGGCAGATGCCGTCCTTGTTCTTGATGATGCGGATGAATTCCCAGAACTCATACTTCTTGACGCCGCCCTTGACTTCCCAACGGCGAACCTGCTCGTCGAGCGCATAAAGGAGCTGCTGACCCGTCGTCGAGCCGGCGAAACAGGTGCGCTTGTTCTTCTGACCACCGAAGTTGCGGAGGTCGAGGTTGCCTTCCGGCGTGCGCGTGAAGGGAACACCCATGCGGTCAAACATCTTGATGAGCTTCGGCGCTGCCTCGACCATGCCCTTGACAGCGACCTGATCCGCGAGGAAGTCGCCGCCGTAAACCGTATCATCGAAGTGCTCGTAAACGCTGTCATGCTCGCCCTTCGAATCCATGCAGGCGTTGATGCCGCCCTGCGCACACAGCGAGTGGGAACGCTTCACGGGGCAGTAGGAAAACAGGTCGACTTCGCCGCCGAGCTCACAGACCTTGATGGTCGCCATGAGACCCGAGAGACCGCCGCCTACAATAATGATTTTTTTCTTTTCAGCCATGTAGGTTTCTCTCCTTATCTATACTTCACAAACAATCGATCAATGCATGGGAACAAAGTAGCTCACCATGAAGGCAATCGTCACGAGACTCAGAGCCGCGCAGAGCATCATGGAGAGAATGCCCGCCACCTTCTGCGCGCGATGACCCTTGACGACGCCCCACGTCATGAGGAAGGTCGTAATGCCGTTCGTGAAATGGAAGATCGCTGCGAGCATGCCGATGAGGTAGAGGACGAAGACGATTGGGCTGCTCGTGACGTAGCTCTGGATCAGCTCGTAGGTGATCGGCGTGCCGAGGACGCCCTTGACGTAGAAGCGCAGGTAGCCGACGTGCCATACGAGGAAGACGAGCAGGAACCATGCCGTCCAGCGCTGGAAAGCGAAGTTCCAGTTGTTGAGGTAGCCATACTTCGTCGGGTTGTTCTTCGCCTGCATGCAGATGTAGATGCCATAGATCGCATGGAAGAGGAACGGGATGGCGACAGCGCCGATCTCAAGTCCGAGGAAGATCGGCTTCGGAATCAGCTCCATCATGGCGAGCTTGCCGTTCAGCGCTTCAGCGCCGCCCAGAGCCGAAGCATTGGTGAGGATGTGCTCCATGAGGAATCCTCCGAGTGCCAGCAAACCGACCAGAGAATGCAGGCGGCGGGCGTAAAAAGTTGTGTTAATCATTCTATACCTCCTATAAATTCTTTGCGCCCCGCATCGTGCGGGGGGCGGATTGCAGGAAGCGCCTGTTCAGCGCTTCCATGAAAACGCCGAACAGGCGCTTCCTATAACTTACGATACGGCGCCTGGCCGATCTCGTAGAAGTTATTTCCCTCGCAGTCGATGCCGACGATCGCCGGGAAGTCGACGACGGTCAGACGCGCCACAGCCTCCGGGCCGAGTTCCGGATAGGCGAGCACTTCGTACTTCTTGACGGACTTGGCGATCAGTGCCGCCGCGCCGCCGACGGCGACGAAGTACGTCACGCCGTTCTTCTTCATCGACTCGATGACCTTCGGATCGCGCGATCCCTTGCCGATCATGCCCGTGATGCCCTGCTCAAGCATCGTCGGCGTGTAGGCGTCCATGCGGCCTGCCGTCGTCGGGCCGCACGAGCCGATCGGATCGCCGGGCTTTGCGGGCGTAGGTCCGAGGTAGTAGACGATTTCATTCTTCCAGTCCACGGGGAGCTTCTCGCCGCGCGCCAGAGCCTCGCACATAACCTTGTGCGCCGCATCGCGCGCGCTGATGATCGTGCCCGTGATGAGCACGCTGTCACCCGCCTTGAGCTTCTTGGACTGCTCCACGGTGAACGGTGTTTCGATACGAATCTTTTCAGCCATTTTTCTTATCCTCCCATCCCGAGCAATTAAAGGACGCGATCCTTGTGGCGCATCGCATGACAGCAGATCGTGACAGCCACGGGCAGTCCCGCGATGTGCGTCGGGCCCCATTCGACGTTGACGGCGAGAGCCGATACGGAGCCGCCGAGCTGCGGACCGATGCCCGTCTTGTTGATCATCTCAAGAAGCTCGCCTTCAAGCTTCGCGTACTCGGGCATGGGATTGCGCTCGTTGATGGAGCGCACGAGCGCCTTCTTCGAGTAGTAGGCCGCGCGGTCCATCGTGCCGCCGATGCCGACGCCGACGACCATAGGAGGACAGGGGTTGCAGCTTGCGTGCAGGATGATGTCGAGCACGGCCTTCTTGACGCCTTCGACACCGTCCGCCGGCACGAGCATCTTGACGCCCGACTTGTTCTCGCTGCCGAAGCCCTTGGGGCCGACCGTGATCTTGAGCTTGTCGCCCGGCACGATGCTCGTGTAGATGACGGCAGGCGTGTTGTTCTGCGTGTTCTTGCGGTTGAACAGCGGCTCGGCGACGACGGACTTCCTCAGATACCCTTCCGTATAGCCCTTGGCGACACCGGCATTGACCGCCTCTTCGAGATCGCCGCCTGCGATGTGCAGATCCTGACCGATCTCAAGGAAGACGATCGTCATGCCGGTGTCCTGACAGATGGGGCGATCCTCGGCCTTGGCGATCTCCGCATTGCGGATGATCTGGTCGAGCACGTCGCGCCCTACCGGCGACTCCTCTGCCTCGCGTCCGCGCTTCAAAGCCTCGTAGACGTCGTCCGGCAGATAGTAGGCAGCCTCTTTGCACATCTCGGCAACGGCTTCCGTAATCTGTTTCGCTTCGATTGTACGCAAGATAAACCCTCCCATAAGAAATTGTAATACTCACATAGCTCCATCATATCATATTTTCATCGCACATTCAACACCGAAACCCTTGTGTTTCTTGAGTTTCTGCAGAGAAAAAGATGAATCCCGTTCGCTTTTTTGCACGCCGAAAACCGGCGAAAAAGCGAACGGAATTCCCCCTCCCGATATTCCTTTCGCGCGCTTGCCGACAAGCCTTCTGCCGTCAAGCTCTTCCCAAGCGGATGAGTTCGACCTGCGGCGGCTTCCCCGCCTCAAGGTCGGCGAGCATGAAGGAAGGCCGCGCCTCATCGCGCGGGCGCGCCACGCTGCCGGGGTTGAGGACATGAACATCTCCCGCGACCTCCTGCGCCACATGCGTATGACCGTAGACGGCAATGTCCGCCTGCGCCTCCTTCGCCGCTGCCACCAGCATTTCAAGCGTCGAGCGCACGCCGTAGATGTGACCGTGCGTGAGGAAAATGCGGTGCCCTGCCGCCTCGACGACGATCTCGTCGGGCGTCTTGCCGTCGGGCCAGTCCGTGTTGCCCGCGACGTTTTCCACACGCACTGCCGAGACGAGCGCGAGGTACGCCGCATCGGGAGCGCAGTCTCCCGCATGAAGCCAGAGGTCGACCTTGCCCGCACGTTCCACGGCGCGGTCGATCGCGCGGCGGTCGCCGTGGCTGTCGCTCATAATGCCAATCTTCATGTGAGATGCTCCTTCATCTGCGCCGCCATGAGGCGAAGCGCCGCGCCGCGATGACTGACCGCCTGCTTTTCAGAAACCGTCAGTTCCGCCAGCGACTTGCCGCTCGCGAGGTAGAAGTACGGGTCATAGCCGAAACCGCCCGCACCGCGAGGCTCTTGACGCACGCGCCCGACGCACGTCCCTTCGGAAACGAGTTCCGTACCGTCCGCATCGTGCAGGACAAGCACGCAGCGAAAGGCGGCGGCGGATTCGACAGCCCCCCTCTTTTGAAGCTCTGCCACGAGCTTCTCGTTGTTCGCCGCATCATCGTGCCGCCCCGAGTAACGCGCCGAGTGAACGCCCGGTGCACCGTCCAAGACCTCGACCTCCAATCCCGAGTCGTCAGCGAGGCACGCGCATCCCGTCCTTTCTGCATAAAAACGCGCCTTGATGCGCGCGTTCCCCTCGAAGGTGTCTGCATCCTCGACCGCCTCGGGCAAAGAGCCGAACTCCTTGAGCGTCAGAAGCTCCACAGGGAGCTTTTGAAAAGCTGCAAGGATTTCCTTCACCTTGCCTTCATTCTTCGTAGCGACTACGATCTTCTTCATCCGATTCGCCCCACTTTCCAGACGAGCTCGCCGCCGAGCGCGTCCTTTTGTCTTGCAATCAATTCGTCGATGCCCTTCTCTGCGAGCGCGAGCAAGATGTCTAGCTCTCTACGCGAAAAGGAGCGCCCCTCGCCCGTGCCCTGCAGCTCGACGAAGTCGTAGGCGCCCGTCATGACGACGTTCATGTCGACGAGCGCCTCGCTGTCCTCCTCGTAGCAAAGGTCGAGGAGCGGCGCGCCGTCCTTGGCAAGCCCGACGCTCACTGCCGCGAGAAAATCTTTGACAGGGAATACCTTGCCCTTCTCATAGAAGCTCGCACATGCCTCTACGAGCGCGACGAAAGCGCCCGTGATCGCCGCCGTGCGCGTGCCGCCGTCCGCCTCGATGACGTCACAGTCGACGGCGATCGTGCGCTCGCCGAGCGCCGCGAGGTCGACGACTGAGCGCAATGAGCGGCCGATGAGCCGCTGGATCTCCTGCGTGCGCCCCGACTGGCGGCCCTGGCACGCCTCGCGCGGCGTGCGCGTCGAGGTCGCGCTCGGCAGGAGCGCATACTCCGCCTTGATCCAGCCCGTGCCCGTGCCGCGCAGGAAGTACGGCACGCGGTCTTCCACCGTCGCCGCGCATATCACGCGCGTGCGCCCCATCTCGATGAGCACGGAGCCCGCAGGTCCCTTTTGGAAGCGGCGCGTGAGCTTCAGGGGGCGCAGCGCGTCAGCGGCGCGCCCGCGGTTTCTCTGCATAGCGCATTCTCTCTCCTTCTCCTCTTACGGGAAAAGGCAGGGCGTCAAGCCCTGCCTCACCTCAGCCTTCCTGGTACTGCCGAAAGTTCTTTATGATGCAGATCGGCGTCTTCTGCGACGCATTGCCGAAGGGATTGTCGATGAGGAGCTTCGCGACGAGCTCACCCTTCGTGCCGTCCGTCACACCGACGATGCGCGAGCGCTTGAGGTCGTTGACGTCGGCGATGACGGCGCCGAAGCAGCCAAGCCTCTCTTTGAGGCGCGAGACAACGTCCTCGGGATCGCGCGGACCGTAGACGATGTGCTTATCAAAGGGCGGCATCGTACCCGTCACATCGTCGATGAGCGCTGTCTGCTCGCCGCCCCACTTATAAAAAAGCCCGCTCTTTCCCACAAGCTTGCCCAAGGAGCCCGCAAAGAGTGCGGCAGCGACGCGCCACTTACCCTCGACGTTCATCAAAGACTGCATGCCGTGCGGGCTCGCGAGGCTGCCAATATCCGGTATGAAGCGGCAGCAAAACTGCGCGACGCGCGAAATCTTCAGATCCTCGGGGCGCACGATGCGTCCCTGCGTGATGGCGACGACGCTCTCCGCCACGGAGATCACGTCGTCCTTGCCGATCTTGCCGCGCGTATACTTCTCCACGCAGTCGATGATGTCGTCCCTGTCCGTCAGGATTCGCGTGGGAACGGGCAGAATCTCTACTTTCTCTTTCATGTTCGCCCCTCCTCAATCGTCTGCCAGCGTCACGCCAACGAGCGCGGCGACCTCCACCGCACGCACGGGAATCGTCACTTTCGAGTACTTCCACGGATGCCTTCCCGTCTCCTGATAGATGAGCTCCGCCGGAAAATCGACCATGTGCGAAACCGCCTCTTCGAGGCTCATGCCCTTGCGCGCCGTAAGCGTCACATACGCCTTGACGAAGATGCTCTTGCCGGGCTCGATGAGCACCGCCTCGAAGTAATCGTCCTCGCGCGGCGCGCCCTCTCTCTCGGCTCTGCCGCGCACCTCAACACCGTCGTACTGCTCGTAGGGCACGAGCGGGCGCACGAAGGCGTCCATGACCGTGCCGATCTGCCTGCCGACATTGGCGAACTCCAGCTTCGTAACGAGCGTCACGCTTTTTTCATCCTGCGCCGTTACTTCGAGGGGCGTGCGCTCCGTAAGCTTCACGACAACCTCTTCCGTACCCTCCTTGACAAAGAAGAGTTTCACCGCGATGATGCAAAGGAAAATCGCGGCGAGAACAACACCGACTGCAATATACAACTTTCAAGACCTCCCAAAGCTTCCCAGCAAACGTTCAGGTATCTCCTGCGCCCATCGGCGCATCCTCCGAGAACGCGGCATGAAGCTTTTCATAAAACTCTGCAGGCAGTTTCGTGATGCGTCCCGTCTCTCGGCTCGTGAAGACGTTCTGCGTATGACCGAGCACGAGCAACTCGTCGTCCGCCGTGCGCCGCACCTCGTAGTCGAACGCCATCTTGACCTTCGTCAGCGCCGTCGGGCGCGTGACGATGACGAGTTCATCGTCGAACTTGCCCGAGGCGACGAACTTCGCACTGACGTCCGTCAGCGGAAAGACGTAGCCCGCTTCCATCAGATCGCCCAATGTGATGCCGAGCGCGCGCAGGAACTCGACCCTGCCGATCTCGAACCAGCGGATGTAGTTCGCATGATGCACGACGCCCATGGCGTCCGTATCGTAAAAGTTGACGCGATGATGCGCCTTCACTTCCATAGATTGCCTCACCTCAGCGGAACAGGTGGCTGACGGAGCGGTGCTCCTGTATGCTGATAAGCACGTCGCCGATGGCATCCGCCATCGTGAGCACGACGATCTTGTCCGACTTCTTGTCACCCAAGGGGATCGTATCCGTCACGATGAGCTGCTTGAGCACCGAAGCGTTGATGCGCTCGATGGCGGGCTCGGTCAGAACCGCATGCGAACACGCAGCGTAGACCTCTTTCGCACCAAGGTTTGCAAGTGCCTTCGCCCCCTCGCAAAGAGAGCCTGCCGTGTCGACGATGTCGTCGATGAGAATTGCCGTCTTGCCCTCGACGTCGCCAATGAGGTTCATGACCTCTGCGACGCCGGGCTCCGGGCGGCGTTTCTCAATGATGGCGATCGGCGCATGCAGGCGGTCGGCGAGCTGGCGCGTACGCGTGACGCCGCCGAGGTCAGGCGAGACGACGACGACGTTGTCGAGGCTGCGATCCTTGAGATATGAAGCGAGGACGGGCGCCGCGCCGAGGTGGTCGAGGGGGATGTCGAAGAAGCCCTGGATCTGCCCCGCATGGAGGTCGACCGTCACGACACGCGAGACGCCCGCCGTCTCCATGAGGTTCGCAACGAGCTTCGCCGAGATCGGCTCGCGCCCGCGCGTCTTGCGATCCTGGCGCGCGTAGGCGTAGTACGGCACGACGGCCGTGATACTGTGCGCCGAAGCCCTCTTGCAGGCATCCGTCATGATGAGGAGTTCCATGAGATTGTCATTGACCGGCTGCGAGGTCGGCTGGACGATGAAGATGTCCCTGCCGCGAATGCTCTCGCTGATCATCACCTGCGTCTCGCCGTTGTTGAAATGACCGACGTATGCATCGCAGAGCGGCACGCCGATGTGCGCCGCAATCTTCTTCGCGAGCTCGGGGTTGGCGTTGCCTGCCATGATGCATAGGTTATCAAGGTTCGTCATTTTCTGGTAGCCTCCATTTTGGCAAAAGATGCCTCTTGCTCTTCATATTTCCGAAATGCGCCGCGAGGCGCTTCCTTGTCCGATTCTCTCACTTGCGCTTGTCCGCCCAGCCCGTGATGTTCTTCTGGTGAGCGCGCGCGATGGCGAGGTCGCCTTCGGGCACCTCCTTCGTGATCGTCGAGCCCGCGCCGATGTAGGCGCCCGCGCCGACGCGTACGGGCGCGACGAGGTTCGAGTTGCAGCCGACGAAGGCGTTGTCGCCGACCTCCGTGCGGAACTTCTTCTTGCCGTCGTAGTTGACCGTGATCGTACCGCAGCCCATGTTGACACCCGCGCCGATGTCCGCATCGCCGATGTAGGAAAGGTGCGGCAGCTTCGTGCCCTCGCCGACGACGGAGTTCTTGACCTCGACGAAGTTGCCGATCTTGACGCCTGCGGCGAGCTGCGTCGCGGGGCGGATGTGGACGTAGGGACCGAGCGTCACGCCGTCGGCGATCTCGCACTCGTGCGCGTAGCAGAAGTGCGCCGTGACATGCGCGCCGACCTTCACGTCCTGGAAGCGCGCCGAGGGGCCGATCTCGCAGCCCTCACCGACGACGGTCGCGCCTTCGAGCCATGTGCCCGGATAGAGGACGGTGTCGCGCCCGACGCGGACGTCGGCGTCGACGTAGGTCGTCTCAGGATCCATGAGCGTCACGCCGTCTGCCATCAGCGCTTCGTTCTTGCGGCGGCGCAGGATCTTCTCCGAAGCGGCGAGCTGCGCGCGAGAGTTGACGCCGAGCGTTTCCTCGTAGTCATCAGCGGCGACGGCAAAGATTTTCTCGCCCTTCTTCTTGAGGATTTCGAGCACGTCGGGCAGGTAGTACTCGCCCTGCGCGTTGTCGTTGCCGACCTCATGCAGCGCTGCGAAGAGGTCAGGCGCCTCAAAGCAGTAGATGCCGGAGTTGACCTCTCGCACGGCGCGCTCCTCTGCCGTCGCATCCTTGTGCTCGACGATTCTTTCGACCATGCCGTCCGCGCTGCGAAGGACGCGCCCGTAACCCGTCGCATCGGGCATGACGGCGGTCAGCACCGTCGCCTTGGCACCCGCCGCCGCGTGCTCGCGCACGAGCTTTTCGAGAAGCTTTCCCGTCAGGAGCGGCGTATCGCCGCAAAGCACGAGCACCGTGCCCTGCGTGCCGCCGAGAAGCGGCTCGGCCTGCAGCACGGCGTGTCCCGTGCCTAGCTGCTCCGCCTGCGTGACGAACTCCGCCTCGCCTTTGAGCGCCGCTTCGACCGCCTCGCCGCCGAAGCCCACGACGACAATGTTTCGCCGCGCGCCCGCTTCCTTCGCCGCCGTCAACACATGCGCGAGCATCGCCTTGCCGCCCGCCTTGTGCAGTACCTTCGGCAGCGAGGACTTCATGCGCGTGCCCTTGCCCGCCGCCAGTATGACCGTTGTCAGATCCGCCATTCACTCAACCTCCATTGCTCAGAGAATCCCTGTACGCGCAAAAGTTCCGCGCCCGCTTCCAGCCTCTTTACAAGCTTTCTACAGTGGGCTAGGTAGCGCCGCACTTCGCCGCTTCCATGCTCAGAAGGAGCGTGCGCTCCGCCTTTTCCATGTGCGCCTCCGCCGTCTTCTTCGCGCCCTGCACATCGCCCTGCGCGATGGCATCGACGATCTCCCTGTGCTCTTCGAGCGTCTCCTTGAGTCTGCCCGGAAACGACATCGAGGCGGAGCGGAAGCGCGTGAGCTGCTCGCGCAGATTCGAGATGATGCCGACGAGCCGCGTGTTGCGGCTCGCCTGATAGAGGAGGTCATGGAAGCGCATGTCCGTCTCCACAATCTTCTCCATATTGCCCTCCTCGATATGGCCGCCGATGGCGACGAGGAGGCGCTGCAGGCTCTCAAGCTCGCTCTCCGTGATGCGCTCCGCCGCCAGCCCGCAGGCGAGCGAGTCGAGCGCCGTGCGGATCTCAAAGACATCGTTGACATCGCGGATGGAGAGATTCGCGACGTAGGTGCCGCGGCGCGGCATCATGACGACGTAGCCTTCGAGCTCAAGCTTTCGTATCGCTTCGCGCACGGGCGTGCGGCTGACGCCGAGCTCTTCGGCGAGCTGGATCTCCATGAGCCTCTGCCCCGGCGCGAGCGTACCGTTCTTGATCGCGTCGCGCAGAGCCTCGGCCACCACCTCGCGCAACGGCTGGTAGCTGTCGAGACGTATCGGCGCGAGCTTCATTTCCTGTCCCATCGTTTCCTCCCCCGCACAGATTGCGCACGTCAAAGCGCGAGCGCCCCTTGTGTCTCCGTGCAAAAGACTGCGGCGTCCGTTTCCCGGCGCAGCGTGTCTGCGGCTCTTTCTGCCTGCGCCGCGCTTTCAAACAGACCGAACACCGTCGGACCCGAGCCCGACA
>CAMURM010000020.1 GCA_947097535.1 uncultured Selenomonas sp. | reverse complement strand
GAGGGAGAAGCCTGCGCACTGCTTGAGGCCGATGGGCTTTGTTTCCTGCAAAAAAATCTGGGGGAGGAATATCTGTCGTTGACCTGTGCGCTTTATCCGCGAGTGACGTATTTGCTTGACAATATGGCGTCAGGCTCTTTGACGCTTACCTGCCCGATCGCGAGGAAACTGCTTCTGCTCTGCAAGACGCCTATGCGCCTGGAGCGCGTGCGGGCACCTCTTTTACGCGATGCTTGCGGGGCGGTGCAGCCGAAGATGGACGCGGGCGCTTTTCGTATCGTGCAGGAGACGGCGCTTGCTCTCTTGCAGCAGCGCCGCTATGCGCTGGACGAACGTTTGGCTCTCTTGGGTTTCTTCATTGACCGTGTGGACGAGTCGCTCGGCGCGGGGACGGAGGAGCGCGAGCTGTCGGGCATCGCCGAGTTTTATCTGACGCCCTCTGCCGCAGAGCTTTTGACGTATGTGCCGTTTGATAGTGCGGCGTACATGCGTTGGCTCTTCGGCTGGATGGATGAGGTCAAGAGACGAGATTGGGATGCGCTCTTTTGGGGTCGACGCGCAGGTATGGAGGAAGCCTCCTTCAATCAAGTGGCAGAGGTCTACGAACTGCAGGGAGAGAACAGCCTCGCACGATTGGAGGCGCTTTATGCAGAATATCGGGCGCTTTATCGTGAGAAATTCTTGCCTGCACATGGCCATGTTTTGGAGAACTACCTTGTCAATGAAATTTTCCTCATGGCGTTTCCGTGTAAATACGAGGGATCGCTTCTCGTCGACTGGCGACTTCTCGTTGCGCGTTGGAAACTCTTGGAGTTTTTCCTCATCGCCTGGGTGAAGCGCTACGAAGGGGATGTTGGCGAGGAAGAGGTTCTGAGTCTCATTGAATGTGCAGAGCACAGCACGATGCACTTCCCGCGCTATACAGAGGCATGGAATGCCTATATTCAAGCGGGCGAACAGGAGCTTCTTCCCTGGATGCGGCAGATGCTGGTCTGCGGCGAGCGCTGATGAAGGCTGCAGGCGTGATGAAAAACACGGTGGAGAGAAGTTTCCTCAAAAAGGGGCGGCATGGGCAGGCCGCCCCTTTTCTTGTTCCATCATGTAGGTTATAATGGAGGAGGAAAGAGAGAGGAGGCCATCATGAATTTGAGAAAAGCAATGCTGATCGGCGCTGTCTTGCTGACTGTCCTGGCTGCTGCGGCGTACAGTCTGCAAGGTTCCTTTGCCGGCTTCGGCTTTGGCGGACATAAGGTGCTTGTCGCGTATTTCTCCCGCGCGGGTGAGAATTATGCCGTCGGCCGCACAGAGAAGGGCAATACGGCGGCACTGGCGGAGATCATCGCCGAGGAGACGGGCGGCGATCTTTTTGAAATCAAGACGAAGGATCCGTATCCTGAAAATCTCAAGGAGACGCTTGAGATCGCACGCCGGGAGCAGAAGGAAAACGCGCGTCCTAAGCTTGCAGAAAACGTGAAGAATCTCGCGGATTACGATGTGATTTTTCTCGGCTACCCGATCTGGTGCAGCGATATGCCGATGGCCGTCTACACGTTTCTTGAGTCGAACGATTTCGAAGGAAAGACGATCATCCCGTTTGCCACTTCGCTTTCGGATAGCCTGACGGGCAATGAAAAGAATATCCCGCAGTATGCAAAGGGCGTGACCGTGCTCGACGGGCTTGGTCTTGAGGGAAAGTTCGTGCACGATACGCCGCGCCTCGTAGAGCCGCTGGTCAAGGAGTGGCTGGAAAACATCGACTGGAAAGCGGCAGTGAAAAAGTAATAAAGAATAAGAACGACGCAGCGAAGAGGCTCCTTCCGAGAGTGGAAGGAGCCTCTTCGCTGCGTCGTTTATATGTAGTATTCCGTCTTGTCGGCGGGCTTCAGGGAGAATTCGCGGAAGATGCGGTCACGGATGTGGAGAAAGTCGGGACTCGTGCGGTCACGTTTGCCGTGGAGGTCGACTTCGATGATGCTCTTGACCTTGCCGGGGTTCGGCGTCATGATGACGACGCGGTCGGCGAGCACGACGGCTTCATCGATGTCGTGCGTGACGAAGATGATTGTCTTGCCCTGCCTGCGGCAGATGGCGGAGATCTCGTCCTGCAGGCTCATGCGCGTGATGGCGTCGAGGGCGGCAAACGGTTCATCCATGAAGATGATGTCGGGATCGACGGCGAGGGCGCGCGCGATGGCGACGCGCTGCTGCATGCCGCCCGAGAGTTCGGCGGGATGGTGCGAGGCGAAGCGCTCCAAGCCGACGAGAGCGAGGTAGCGGCGTGCGATCTTTGTACGCTCTTCGGGCGCTGTGCCGAGGCCTTCGAGGCCGAGCTCGACGTTCTTTTCTACCGTGCGCCACGGCAGGAGGCCGTAGTTCTGGAAGATTGTGACGTTCTTGATGCTCGGTGAGGTGACCTCTTCGCCCGCGATGCGTACGCTGCCGCTCGATACGCGGTCGAAGCCCGCGAGCGCTGCGAGGAGCGTGCTCTTGCCGCAGCCCGAGGGGCCGAGGAGGCAGATGAATTCGCCGCGCTCGATGGTGAGGTCGACGTGGGAGAGCGCCGTGAAGCGTGCGCCTTTCTGCTCGTAGTGGCGGCAGACGTCTCGTATTTCGATGTAGCTCATGATTTCCCTCCTCGTATGCCCCAGGCGCGGTAAAGCTGCCTCTCGGCGAGACTCATGGCGCTGTCCAAGAGAAGTCCGAGAAGTCCGATCGTGAGGATTGCTGCCATCAGGAGGTCGGCTCTGAGATTGTTTCGCGCATCGATGATGAGGAAGCCCAGACCCGATTGGGCGCCGACCATCTCGCCGGCGACGAGGAAGACCCAGGCCGTGCCGAGGGCGAGGTGAAGCCCCGTGGCAATCTGCGGGAAGATGGCGGGCAGGATGATCTTCGTGAAGACGGCAGGCTCTTTGATGCTGAAGTTTTGCGCGACCTTCAGATAGACGGGGTCGAGCTTCTGTACGGCGGCGACAGTCGCGAGCAGCACGGGGAAGAACGCTGCGAGGAAGATGATGACGATGGCAGGCGCTTCGCCGATGCCGAAGAAGAGCACGATGAAGGGCAGCCAGGCGACGGGTGAGACGGGGCGAAGCACCTGCGCGATGGGGTTGAGGTACGCCCATACCTTGGAGTACCAGCCGAGAATGAGACCTGCAGCGAGCGCGAGGAGGACGGAGGCGAGGTAGCCGACGGCGAAGCGCACGAGGCTCGCCGCGACGTCCTCGAAGAGCACACCGTCCTTGATGAGCTCGACAAATCCCAGGAAGGTGGACGCGGGTGAGGGGAAAAGCGCCTCGTGCCAGCCGCCGAATGCACAGATCGCCTGCCAAAAGAGGAGAGTGACGGCGGCCGCGCCGATAAGATGCCGGACGTTTTTCATAAATCACAAACCTTTCAGGGGAGAAGGCTTCGGTCGACGAAGTCTTCGTAAGGCGGCGCTTTCTGCAGCAGCCCCGCCGCTTTCATGCGTGCGGTCAATGCATTGTAAGCTTCTTCGCTGATGGCGAGATCGTCGTAGGAGATCCAGTCGAAGGATTTTTCCAGCACGGCGGGCTTCGTCTTGAGAAAATGGCAGGCGATCTCCGTCCGGCTTTCGGGATGTTCGCTCAGATGCTCGCTCGCCTCCATGTATGCCTTGAGCGTCGCGCGTGCAAGCTCCTCGTTTTCGCCCACGAAGCTGCCGTTGAAAACGAGGGCGCAGCACGGGCTTTCGTTCCAGAGTTCGTCATCACGCGCGAAGAGCTTGCCCGCGCCGAGAGCGATGGCTTGCGAGCCGAAAGGCTCGGCAACGCAGTAGCCGGCGATTTGTTTCTGCGCGAGTGCGGCGGGCATTTCGGGCGGCGTCATCTCGACGACTTTCAGATCGCGTTCCGTCATGCCGTGGGCGGCGAGAAGCTCGTCGAGGAGCAGCTTGTGCGTCGATTGCTTGTGCGGAATGGCGAAGACCTTGCCCTTGAGGTCTTCGACGCGCTCGATCTCGGGCAGGGTGACGACGATGTTGCCGTCCCTGTGGCCGAGTGCCGCCGCCCTGAGGTCGATGCCCTGCTCGCGCGCCTTGACAGCGAGCTCGATGAGCACCGAGGCGCCGTCGGCGCGCCCGGTATTGAGCGCGTCCATGAGCTCGGGCCACGAGCCGTATTTGATGAGCTCGATGTGGACGGGGCCGTCGGGCGATTCCATTTCCTTTTCGGCAAAGAGCGGCAGGGCATGGGTGGTCGGCAGGTAGGCGAGACGTACGGTGCGCACGTCTCGCGGCTCGGCTTCGCTTCGGTAGCTGCCGAAGGCGGCGAGTGCGCCGACGACGGCGAGGAGCGAAGCGAGGACGAGGATGCGCTTTCTTGCTGCTTGTTTCATGCGTTTGCCGCCTTCGCTGCCGGGATGGAATCCGTCTCGCCGCTCGCTTCTGAGGCGGAAAGCTGCAGCGGTGCGCACGCTTTCCAGCCGAGCGCCCGACGCGCTTCGTCGATGTCTTCGAGCATTTTCTTCGCGAGCGCCTTGGGATCGGTGATGACCGTCATGACGGCACCGAGCGTTTCCTGCGTGTCCTTCTTGAGGAAGTTTTCGACGTTCGTCGAGCCCTGTACGGGCGGTTCGACGCAGTGGTAGGAGTTGATACCGAAGAGACGGAAGGCGAGCGAGGCGTCAAGCCCCTTCTCGTTCGCCCACTCGGGACTCGCAAACGCGAACGGCATGTCCTTGATGTCCTTGCCTGCAGCTGCTGCCGTGCCGCCGAGGATCGTCGAGGCGCGCGTGTTGTCGACGCACTCGCCCATGTGCCATACGGGCGGCTGGTCTTCGCCGAGGAATTCGCGCAGATTCCTGCCCGTCTTGGTGAGCGCCGAGAGGCTGCAGTAGCCGAGCTTCAAGAGCGGGAACGAGGCGCAGCCGTTGGTGAAGATGAGGACATCGTTCTTTATCAGCTCCTCAGCGATGTCGATGATGGCGCGCTCGTAGACGACGCGCGGGTTGTTGCAGCCGACCATGTTGACGATGCCGCGGATCTTGCCGCTCTTCAGCGCTTCTGCAATCGCGCCGAATCCCTTGTAGCGATCGCTGACGGATTCGGCACTGAAGCCGATCTCCGCCGTGACTTCGTAGGCGGGGATGAAGACGGGCACGTCGCGCCGCGCGGCGAAGCTTTCGATGGCGCGCGTGACGATCTTGCGTGCGATCTTCTCCGTGTCGGCGACGTTCGAGTGATGGTGGTCGTAGGCGTAGTGCTCCGCGCCGGGCAGACGCGCCGCATCGCTCGTCGTGACGACGGTCGTCTTGAAGCAGCGCGCCACGTCCATGATGGAGGGGAAGACGTCCTGCACGTCGGCGACCCAGAGGTCGAGCGCACCCGTGCCGAGCACGAGTTCTGCGCCGACGGCGTTCGAGAGCGGGATGACGCCTTCGTAGCGGTACATGGCGGCGAGGCACGAACAGCAGATGCCGTAGAACTGGATGCCCTCTGCGCCGTGCTTCTTCGCGAGGTCGATGAATTCCTGCGTGCGGCCGATGCGCACGATCTCGCTGACGAGCGTCGGCAGGTGGCCGTGCACGGCAATGTTGACCCAGCCTTTCTTGAGTGCTCCGACGTTGACCTTCGAGGTCGCGCGATGACCGACGCCGAAGAGCGCGTCGGTCGCGATGTTGGCGGCGACGACACCCGTGTAGCAGAAGGCGAGGCCGCAGCGCAGGAATTGCTTCATGACGCTCTGCCAATCGCCGTCCGTGCCGCAGCCCGTGCGGTGGAAGGCGTCGAAGACCTCGTTGTAGGCGCTGATCGGCAGAATGTCGAGCTTCTGCCAGACCTCTTTTCGTTCGGCGGGGGCGAGTGCAGCGATGGAGCGATACTCTTCGGGCAGGGCGCGGGAGAGATCGGCGAGCAGCACGTCGGCAAGGCGGCTCGCGAGGCGGCGCGTGCTCTGACCGCGCGTATTGATGCCGAAGGCACGGCAGACCTCGCGGATGCGCTTTTCTCCGAGAAGAGGCAGTTTGAGCTTGCCTTCGGCGGCGAACTTCAGCGACAGCAGCACTTCGCGCGCGTGTGCGCCGTGTTGGGCGACGCCGCCCGCAGCGCTCCGAAGGAGGTTGCGCGAGACGATGAGGTCGGCGTCCGCGCCGCAGACGCCGCGCGGGCTCTTCGCCGTGATCTTGCACGGCCCCATGTTGCAGTTCTTGCAGCAGACGCCGGCGAGGCCGAAGGAACACTGCGGCTTCTGCTGATCGAAGCGGTCGAACGCCGTATCGCAGCCGATCTGTTCCATGTGCAGCAGCATCTCGCGCACGGCGGGATCGGGCGTCTTGTCGAGCACATCCTGCTTCGAGGCGAACGTCTTGCGGTAGGCGGAAACCGCCTGCATGTAGTCGTTGACGCCGCCGTGCGTGTGCGGGTGCGCCGCGTCGTGCGTGTGCGGCTGCCAGGCAGGGTGCGCGTGATCGTGCGCATGGTCCTGTGTGTGTACATGCTCATGCGTGTGGACATGTTCGTGGTCGTGGTTGTGGCTATGGTCGTGGCTGTGCGTGTGCTCGTGGCTGTCAATCGTCTTCTTCATGGCGGCGCTCCTTTTTTGCGGAAGGTATTATTCATACATGTTTAGTATACAATAAAGATAATATAACATACTGGATTACATGTCAATGGGGCGAAAAAATTCTTTTTGCTGCGCATTCCTTCTAATCTATTGACAATGATTCTTGTGCGGGGTAAGATAAACATGGAGTTATGAAACCGATTTCATAGAAAGGGGAATGGGAATGGCGGAATTATTGTTGGAAAGCCCCTTGGAGGGCGAGCTCATCGCTCTCAAGGAAGTCAACGATCCTGCATTTGGCAGCGGTGCGATGGGGCGCGGCGCTGCGGTCAAGAATCCGCAGGGCAAGGTTCGCGCGCCGTTCGACGGCGAGGTCACGGTGCTCTTTCCGACGAAGCACGCGATCGGCCTTCATTCGTCGGACGGCGTCGATCTGCTCGTTCATGTCGGTCTTGACACGGTGAATCTTGAAGGAAAGCACTTCACGGCGCATGTGGAACAGGGGGCGCAGATCAAGAAGGGCGATCTCCTCATCGAGTTTGACGAGGCGGCGATCCGCGCGGCCGGTTACGATACGACGACGCCCGTCGTCGTGACGAATGCGGCGGACTACGGCACGATTACGCTCTCTTTGGGCGCGCAGAAGGTCTCCTCGCCGGGCGACGGCGAGGAAGAGGCAAGCGAGGCGGCAGCGCCTGCGGCGGCGGGAACACCTGCGGCGGCTGCAGCACCGGCAGGGCCGAATCCCGCCTATGCCTCGATGCCTGCCGAGGAGCGCGTGGCGCGAGAGATTCTCGACCACATCGGCGGCATGGCGAACATCCGCTCCGCCGAGCATTGCGCGACGCGCCTGCGGCTGATCTTGAACGACAAGGATAAGATCGAGGACAAGGCGGTCGAGAACATCGACGGCGTCAAGGGGCAGTTCTTCGCGGCTGCACAGTACCAGATCATCCTCGGTACGGGCTTCGTCAACAAGGTCTACGACGTGCTCGTGGGCATGAATCCCGCGCTCGCGGGCGGCTCCAACAAGGAAGCTGCCTACGAGCAGATGACGACGGCGCAGAAAATCTCGCGCACGTTCGGTGACGTCTTCGTGCCGATCATCCCCGTGCTCGTCGCTACCGGTCTTTTCATGGGGCTGCGCGGCATGCTGCAGAACCTCGGCGTCGAGATGAGCGACAATCTCGTGCGCATGAGCCAGATCCTGACGGATACGGCGTTCGCCTTCCTGCCGGCGCTCGTCTGCTGGTCAACGATGAAGAAGTTCGGCGGCACGCCTGTCATCGGCATCGTCCTCGGACTCATGCTCGTTGCGCCGCAGCTGCCGAACGCCTACGCGATCGCGAGCGGGGAAGCGCAGCCCATCTACATGAATCTCTTGGGGCTTTCGATTCCCGTCGTCGGTTACCAAGGATCGGTCTTGCCGGCGCTCGTCCTCGGCATCCTTGCCGCAAAGGTTGAAGCGGGGCTCAAGAAGTTCATCCCCGACGTCGTCGACCTCATCTGCACGCCGTTCCTCACGCTCTTTTCGTGCATGATCGTCGGACTCCTCATCGTCGGCCCCATCATGCACACGCTGGAACTCGCCGTGTTCGGCGCGGTGCGTGCGTTCCTTGAACTGCCGTTCGGCATCGGCGGCTTCATCGTCGGCGGCCTGCATCAGGTCATTGTCGTCAGCGGCATCCACCATGTATTCAACGCGCTTGAGATTCAGCTCCTCGCCTCGACGGGGCGCGACGCCTTCAACGCGATCATCACGGGCGCGATCATCGCGCAGGGCGGCGCTGCCGTCGCTGTCGCGGCGCGCACGAAGAACAAGAAGAAGCGCGCCCTCTACATCTCGTCGGCGATTCCGGCGTTCCTCGGCATCACGGAGCCGGCGATCTTCGGCATCAACCTGCGCTTCATGAAGCCGTTCCTCTACGCGCTCGCGGGCGGCGCCTGCGCGGGAGCGGCATCGGGCATCATGCACCTCGCGGGCACGGGCATGGGCGTGACGGTTCTGCCGGGCACTCTGCTCTACATGGATCATCTCCTCGAATACCTGATCGTCAACGTCATCGGCTTTGGCATCGCTTTCGGCTTGACGTACACGCTCTTCGATCCGAAGGAGTGAGATAATGGAAAACGAAGCGTTCGACAAGGCGTTCGACAAGGAAGCGATCGACGCGAAGGTGCGCGAGGGATTTCCCCTGCAGCATCGCTGGCACAACGACTTCCATCTCGAAATGCCGTTCGGCCTCGTCAACGATCCCAACGGGCTTTCGTGGTACGCGGGAAAGTACCACATCTTCTTTCAGTGGAATCCCTTGGGCGTCGAGCACAAGCACAAGTGCTGGGGGCATGTGGAAACCGAGGATTTCGTGCATTACAGCCTGCCTGAACTGGTGCTCTGGCCGAGCGACGTGCACGACAAGGACGGCTGCTACTCAGGCGCGGGCTTCGTCGAGGACGATGCCCTGCGCCTCGTCTACACCTGCAACCGCAAGGAGGACGGACGGCGCATCCCGGCACAAAGGCTGGCCTCGTGGCAGCCGGAAAAAGGAATCGCCGCAAAGGATGAAATCATCATCGAGCACGAGCCCGCAGGCTATACGGCGCATTTTCGCGATCCGAGCCGCTTCGTAAAAGACGGGCGCGAGTTCCTCGTGCTCGGTGCGCAGACGACAGAAGAGAAGGGACGCGCCGTGCTCTACGAAAAAAAGGAGGGCGCGTGGCAGCTTGCGGGCGAGATTGAGACGGAGCTATCGGACTTCGGCTACATGTGGGAGTGCCCGACACTCCTGCCGCTTGCGGAAGGCGATGTGCTGCTCTTCTCGCCGCAGGGGCTTGGCGCCGAGGACTATCGCTGGCAGAACCTCTACCAGTCGGGCTACGTCGCAGGGAAGCTCGACGTCGATTCGCTGAAGCTGCAGCACGGCGCATTCCATGAGCTTGATCGGGGATTTGACTTCTATGCGCCGCAGGCATTCGTGCACGAGGGGCGTGCGATTCTCTTCGGCTGGATGGGCATGCCCGAGCGCGAGGCGGAGTATCCGACACGCGAAGAGGGCTGGCTCTTCTCGCTGACGATGCCGCGCGAGGTG
The DNA here is from genome assembly GCA_947097535.1 of uncultured Selenomonas sp. Lineage (GTDB taxonomy): Bacteria > Bacillota > Negativicutes > Selenomonadales > Selenomonadaceae > Selenomonas. The sequence goes on along the minus strand of CAMURM010000020.1, from coordinate 2,332 downwards.
CGCCTCGCGGACGGCAGGCTCTTCTACGCGCCGCTCGAAGAGATGAAGACTCTTCGCAAGGGTGCGGCGCAGAAGTTCGGCGCTTGCCGGGCAGAAGAGTTGGGGCAGGATCTCGCGGAGAAGTCGGAAATTGAACTGGAACTTGTCTTTGGCGATGCGCAGGAGGTGCATGTCGATCTCGTTTATAGGGAGACAAGCGAATACATGCGCTTTTCCTACGCGCGACGCACCGCCGTCATGACGCTCGACCGTACGGGAATGCGGCTCGGCGGGCGCGGCGTGCGCCGCTTCCGGCTCGCCGTGCGCGATTCGCTGAAACTGCACATCTATCAGGACAAGACCGCCGTCGAGGTCTTCTTCCAAGACGGCGAGGAAGCTGCTTCCTTCTTCGTCTTTCCGACGAAGGAGGAGAAGCCGAAGCTCGTGATCTCGGCGGACAGGAAGCTCGAACGCATAGAGGGAAGTTTGTGGGAATTGGGGGGATTTACATGGAACGCAAGGTGACGATTCAGGATATTGCGGCGCTCGCCGAGGTATCGAAAAGCACGGTTTCACGCTATTTGAACCATGGCTATGTGAGTGAGGAGAAAGCGGAGCGCATCCAAAAGGCGATTGCGGCGACGGGCTTTTCTTCCAATGCCTTTGCACGTCGCCTGAAGGCGAAGAAGAGCGGCATGATCGGCATCGTCATGCCGCGCGTCGACTCGCCGACGGGCGGCAAGCTGCTGACAGGGCTCGCGAAGGCGTTCGATGAGGTTGGCTGCCAGGCGCTCTTTCAGTCCTCGTTCCTTGAGCTGTCGCGTGAGATCAAGAACATCGAGCATCTCGCGCAGCGCGGTGCCGACGCCATCCTCGTCGACTCCATCGGCATCACCGACGAGCATCTCGCGCTCGTCGAGAAGCTTAAGGAGCGCGAGATCCCCGTGCTCTTCGTCGGACAGCAGCATGAAAAGGCGCGGTACATCAAGGTCGACGACTACGGCGCCGGCCGTCTGCTCGGCGACTACATGCGGCGCATGGGGCACGAGCGCGTCGTCTTCGTGGGCGTCACGGAGAAGGATCGCGCCGTCGGCGTGGAGCGCAAGGACGGCTTCGTCGAGGTGTTCACGCGCGGCAGCCGCGGCGCCTGCGTCGACTTCGTGGAGACGGGCTTCGGCTTCGCCGCCGCCTACGAAAAGAGTGAGGAGATCCTCTCCTATCGCCCGAGCGCCATCGTCTGCGCGACGGATGGTCTCGCCTTCGGCATCATGCGCGCGCTGCACGAAAACGGCATCGCCGTGCCCGGCGAGGTCTCTGTGGCAGGCTTCGGCGGCTACGATATGGGAGCCGTGACGTATCCGCCTCTGACGACCGTCGCCTTCGACTACGAGGCGCTCGGCCGTCAGGCAGCCAAGATGCTGCTCAAAATGCTCGCCGATGAAAGCGTCGAATCCGTCAGCGACTTCCCCGCCCAGCTCATCGAGCGCGACAGCGTCAGCAAGGTGCTGTGGGGCAGTGAAAGGTAAGGCGATATTCGGGGACATTCTCGATCGAAGCCGCATGACATGAAAAAAGATGTTGCGAAGATATATCTGGTATCTTCGCAACATCTTTTTTTGAAGGTGCGTCCGGCAGTTGCTTATTCGCTTTCTTACACCTTGAACTTCACCGATTCATCCTTGAGATTCTTCGCCGAGTCGGCGAGACCGCGCGAGCTGGCGGCGATTTCTTCCATGCCGGCAGCCTGCTCTTCGGTGGCTGCCGATACGTTCTGCGAGGCATCGCTCGCGCGCCTTGCGGAGTTGTTGACGTTCTCGCTGAGGTTCACGATCGTGTGGATGCGCCCGTCGAGGATCTGCATCGTGTCGGTGATCTGCGCGCTGTCGTCGCTGCAAACGCGGATGAGCTCAAGGATGCGCGAGAAGCCCTTGCCGGTCGAGGAGACGTTTTCAAGACCCTTTTCCGCCTGCTCACGGCCGTCCTTCATGGCGCTGACGGCTTGGTTCGTTTCGGACTGGATGGAGCCGATGAGGTCGCCGATCTGCTGCGCTGCGCGCTGGGATTCTTCCGCGAGCTTTCTGACCTCGTCAGCGACGACGGCGAAGCCCTTGCCCTGCTCACCCGCGCGCGCCGCTTCGATCGCGGCGTTGAGCGCGAGCAGATTCGTCTGCTCGGCGATGCCGGAGATCGTCGAGATGATCTCGCCGATTTCCTGCGAGCGCTGACCGAGCTTTTCGACGATCTGCGCCGACTGGTCGACTGTCTCGGAAATCGTGTTCATCTGCTCGACGGTCGATTTCACGAGTTCATTGCCCTCGTTGGCGCGCTCGACGGTGTCCTCGATGTTCTTGCG